>JAEEGU010000009.1 GCA_016280485.1 Bacillota bacterium
AGGCCTTCTCCTTCAACCCATACGCTTGTGAGCCCCAAGAGGCGGCAATAATGCCAAGTCATTGGAAAGTAGGTGATGTCCTTGTAGCTTAGCGGCGGATAGGTGGAATACTTGAAATTGACGGTTTCGTAGTCAAGCTCCCAGGTGTATGTCGGAACGGTTGCTTTTACGGTAGTTGCGGCATTTGCGCCGAATGAAGGCAGCGGCGTAAGAGTAATCGTAAAGGTGACAAACATTGCTGTAAAAAGAGCCATAAATCGGTTTGCTTTATTCATAATAACCCCTCCTAAAAGTGTAAAATACAAACAAAAACATTATATCGCCAAAGATAACTAAAAACAACGATTATTTTGCGGAATTTTCGCTGTTCTTGAATAAAATTTTCTTTATAAGATGTATAAAATATGGTACAATATTATGTGTTGTTTGACAGATATCAATATTACAGACATTAATATTTCGGAAAGGATTTTTAATAAATGGAGAAGTTAGGGTTAAACGAAATACGAGAAAGATTTTTGAGCTTTTTTGCGAGCAAGGATCACTATCGCAGGGGCAGCTTTTCGCTGATTCCTGAAAACGACAAGAGCTTGCTCATCATAAATTCGGGAATGGCACCGCTCAAGCCTTATTTTGCAGGCCTCGCGGAGCCGCCAAAGCACAGAATGACAACCTGCCAAAAGTGCATCCGTACAGGCGATATCGATAACGTAGGTATCACAAAGAGACATGGTACATTCTTTGAAATGCTCGGTAATTTCTCGTTCGGAGACTATTTCAAGGAGCAGTCGCTGACCTGGGGCCTCGAGTTCATCACAAAGGTTATGGAAATGCCTTTTGATAAGATTTGGGCCACTGTTTACGAGGACGACGATGAGGCTGTAGAGATTTGGAAAAAGCTCGGCATGCCGGAGGAAAGAATCGTCCGCCTCGGCAAAGACGACAACTTCTGGGAAATCGGTCTCGGTCCTTGCGGACCTTGCTCCGAAATCTATTTCGATCGCGGTCCTGAGTTTGGCTGCGGCAAGCCTGACTGCAAGCCGGGCTGTGACTGCGACAGATACCTCGAGTTCTGGAACCACGTATTCACCCAGTTCTCAAAGGAAGAGGACGGCAGCTATTCGAACCTCGCTCATCCAAACATCGATACAGGTATGGGTCTTGAAAGGCTTGCATGCATCATGCAGGGCGTAGACTCCATTTTCGATATAGACACAATCCGCCACATTCTCGACGCTGTTGTAGAGAAGGCAGGCGTAGAATACAAGGACGGCGACGGTCAGTTTGACGTTTCCATTCGTCTCATCACCGACCACATCCGTTCCGTAACCTTCATGATCTCCGACGGCATCGTTCCTAGCAACGAGGGCAGGGGCTACGTTCTCCGCAGACTCCTCCGTCGTGCGGCACGCCACGGCAGAATCCTCGGCATCGAGGGACCTTTCCTTGTTGGCATTTCCGACAAGGTAATCGAGGTTTCCGGCGGCGCTTATCCTGAGCTTGTCGAGAAAAAGGACTACATCCAGAAGATCATAGCAATCGAGGAAGAGAGATTCGCTTCCACAATCGATGCAGGTGAAGCCATTATCGGTGAATATGTGGAAGAGCTCAAGAAGTCCGGCAAGACAGTGCTCGACGGCGAGAAGGTGTTCAAGCTTTACGATACGTTCGGCTTCCCACTCGAGCTCACAGAAGAAATCCTTGCCGAAAACGGCTGCACTGCCGATGTTGACGGCTTCAACGCCAACATGAAGCAGCAGAAGGAGCAGGCAAGAGCTGCGCGTAAGAGCGACGACGAAGAGGGCTGGAAGGAAGCGACCGACGCAAAGGCGTTCGAGGGCACCACAGTCTTCACCGGCTACGAGACAACCGCTGATGAGGGCGAAATCACCGCTATTTTGAAGGATAGCGAGGTTAATGAAGCTATCGCGGGCGACACAGTTCGCATCGTGTGCGACAAGACTCCTTTCTATGCTGAAATGGGTGGTCAGGCAAGCGATATCGGCTTCATTTTCAACGATAATTTCAGAGCAGAGGTTTTGAACGTAACAAAGGTAAACAAGACCTATGTTCATAAGTGCGAGATTCAGGACGGCACCGTAAAGGTGGGCGACAAGGTAAAGCTTCTCGTATCCGATCCGAACCGTAACGCAACATGCGCAAACCATACGGCAACGCACATTCTACAGGCTGCACTTAAAGAGGTTCTCGGAAATCACGTACAGCAGGCGGGTTCATCCGTTACTGCCGACGGTCTCAGATTCGACTTCAACCACTTCCAGGCTGTTACAAAGGAAGAGCTCTTAAAGGTTGAACAGATAGTAAACGAAAAGATTCTGCAGTTCGAAAACGTTGAAACAAACGTAATGACGCAGGCTGATGCAATCGCAAGCGGCGCAACCGCGCTCTTCGGTGAAAAGTACGGCGCGGAGGTAAGAGTTGTCTCCGTGGGCGACTTCTCAAAGGAGCTTTGCGGCGGTACTCACGTTAAGAACTCCGGTCAGATCGGCGCATTCAAGATTGTGTCTGAATCCGGCGTAGCTGCGGGCGTGCGCAGAATCGAAGCAATCACAGGCCTGGGCGTACTCAAGGCGCTTCACGAGTCCGAAGAAATCATCGGCGAGGCTGCTACAGTGCTCAAGACTAACCCTTCGGGCGTTCTGAACAAGCTCATCGCAACCTCCGAAGAAATGAAGGCTGTTCGCAAGGAGCTCGAAGACCTCAAGAAGAAGGGCATGGGCGACGCACTCGGCGAAATGATGGCATCCGCAGAGGAAATCAAGGGCGTAAAGCTTGTTACAAAGTCGTTCGAGGATGTAAATATCAACGATCTGCGCCAGCTCTCCGACGATGTAAAGGCACAGTACAAGGGCGTAATCCTGGTACTTGCGGCTATCGCGGGCGGCAAGGTAACCTTTATGGTATCCGTGACTGATGACCTTACAGAAAAGGGCTATCACGCAGGCAATATGATCAAGCAGATTGCAGCGGCTGCAGGTGGCGGTGGCGGCGGAAAGGCCGACATGGCACAGGCAGGAGCAAAGGATCCGTCAAAGGTTCCTGCGGCGTTCGAGGTTGCAAAGTCGCTGATCTAATATTACAGTAATATTACAGCATAACTTCCGTATTGTTTTTTATCCTGTTTGTGATAGAATAATTATGTAGTTTGAATTTACTGATATTCAGACAAGGGGATGAAAGGAGAGTCATTATGGATAACAGAAACACAATTATTTTCGGAACTGAAGGGGATGCGCTCACAAAGCAGAGTACAAAGGAAGTTCTGACAACTGTATATGATGCTCTCGATGAAAAGGGGTACAATGCGATAGACCAGATGGTTGGATACATTCTTTCCGGTGATCCGTCGTATATCACAAGCAATAACAATGCGAGAAACCTAATCAGACACATCGAGCGCGATGATTTGGTGGAGGAACTGTTAAGAACATTCCTTGACAAATAAGAAAAAATTACGGCGGGTTATTAAGCCCGCCGCTTTTTTCAGCTTGTTAAAATGCACATTTTTCCTGCGCCGAGGGTTTTTGAAAAGGAGAAAAGATTTGAGAAAGATAGGTTTGGATGTTGGTGACAAAACGATAGGCGTTGCCGTGAGCGACGAGCTACTCATTGCCGCAAACGGAATTACTACGATAGAAAGGGTAGGGATTCGCAAGGATACTACCAAGGTAATGGATTATATAAAGGAATATGACTGCGATACCGTAGTAATGGGATTACCATTAAAGCTTGATGGAACTGATTCACCGCAGACCGAAAAGGTGAGGGAGTTTAAGACGATGCTCGAGAACAAGCTGCGCTCATCCGGTTTGGCACAAGTGGAAATTGTTTTCCAAGATGAAAGGCTGACTACGGTCCAGGCTGAAAGGGTACTTATTGAGGCTGACCTTTCCCGTAAGAAGCGTAAAGATGTCATAGACAAGCAGGCAGCAGTGTTAATTTTGCAGAGCTATCTCGATTCTTTGGCTTTTAAGAAGTAGCTGAATTAGTCGTCAAAAATCGCAAATTCGTTGCCAAAAACCACGAATTTATGTGTTAAGTGATTAAAAAATAGGTATGTTTAGTAATTTTGTTATATCTTTTAATACAGTTTTCCCATTAGTGGTACTTTTGTGCCTCGGGGCATTTTTGCGCAAAAAAGGCATGTGCAACGAGGTAACGCAGAAGCAGGGAAATAATATTGTCTTCAAAGCTTTACTTCCGTGCCTGATTTTTAAGAACGTTTTTTACACAGATTTCAGTACGGATTTCGAGCCAAAGCTCGTAATCTTTTCTGTAGGTATAGTTTTCGTTCAGTATCTGCTCGCAACAGCCCTGGCACTTTCCATCGAAAAAAGACCAAAAACCCGCGGTGCCATCATCCATACCGTTTTCAGGACAAACTCCCTGATATTCGGAATGGCCATTCTTATTAATATGTACGGTTCCGATGTTTTGGGATCTGCATCGATTTCACTTGCGGTAATTATTCCTATTGTAAATGTACTGGCAGTTTATACCCTTGAAAAATACAGGGGAGGGAAGGTTAGTGTATCCCGCGTATTAAAAGGCATAGCAAAGAATCCTATCATAGTCGCAACTGTCGTGGCACTTGCCTTCAGAGGCGTCGGCATATCCGATTTTCCGGAGTTTGTTGATTTATCAATATCCGCAGTCGCAGCACTCACAACACCTATGGCGCTTTTATTCCTCGGAGCATCCGTGGAGCTTTCAAAAATCAAGCAAAACAGCCGTAACCTGATAATAGGGGTGAGCACCAGACTGGTATTTTTACCTGCAATTATCGTTTCAATCGCAGTTCTGTTCGGATTCAGAGAAATAAGCCTGGCAACGATACTTACAATCTGCGGCGGCCCGACAGCTGTAACGTCATATACGATGTCCGTGGCAATGGATTCCGATTCGGATCTGACCGGAGAAATGGTAACGTTCACAACAGTATTGTCATGCCTGACATTGTTCGGCTGGATATTCGCATTAAAGCAGCTAGGATTCCTATAAAAGTCTTAATAGAATCTTAATAAGTTTCTATTAGTATCTTATTAAATTATTATTAATAGAGGCAGGCTCCGAGAGGGGCTTCTTTTGATACGGACAACTATTCCTAAAATCATAATTTTCGGAAATGATATATATAAAAACGGCCAAAGCCTCCCGAACCTGCAATTTCAACCACTCTCGCAATATCAATCCTCCGGCCGTCATAATCATGTTCGCATTCGTTCTATTTATGGTCTGTCAGCTCGGTTTGTTATCTCAGACCATGAATTATCTTTGATCCTTTTCCTATTATATCGCGGCTTATGGTCTGAACAGTCATTTTATCTTTCCAGACCATGAATCTAAGCCCGTTTATTCTGATAACGTCTCCAGCGTCTTATAATCTTATGGTCCGGGTGCCAGGTTTGTTATCTCAGACCATAAATCTGCTGATTCAGCTATCCGGAGCTGCGGTTTCGGTCGGAAAAACGGCAGAATTCGGGTTAAATTCGGCTAAAATGAGCATGTTTTGCGGGAGAATGTGCCGAAAACGTTGAAATTTCAATACTCACAGAAAACGAGGCTCTATTTTGCGTTTTAAGCGACTTTTTTTGGGTGGGTCGATAAATGTATCCTCCGATTTATAACAAAAATAGTATATAATCTTAAATTTGGGAAAAACGCGCATAGTCGATTAAAAATCGGACCGATTATTTAAGCAAAACAACTACGAAAACAAGCACGGTCTATAATCCGGCCGTGTTAGCACAAAAAGCAAACAGAGCACGGATTTAGCCGCGCCCTGTTTGTTTGAGTGTATGAATGGTATTGATAAAGCCAACCTTGGCTATCAAGCTTTGCGGTATCAATCGTATACCGGAACTGTCAGTGTCTGGCCGGCGTAGATCTCACCGTCAGAAATATCATTGAGCTGGCAAAGCGTATAAACCGCGTGGCGAACATCCTTGTCAGCTGACATGTATGTGGATGCGATATCCCAAAGTGTGTCACCGGACATAACCGTGATTTCGGTGTATTCTTGAATTGTATATGATGATGCATTATAGAAACCGAGGACTGTGTTAACCATGCCAACAGTCAGAATGGTTACGATTACAACAAATAAGATGAATCTCGGTCTGGATTTGATTCTGTAAGTTTTTCTGCAAGCTGTATTTACACTCATTTTAGTCCTCCTGTTCCCTTTTGAAACAAATGTTCTCATGTGATATTTAGATTATAAAACAAGTGTTCGTGAATGTCAATAGAAAAAAGAACAAATGTACAAATATTTTTAAATAAAAAGAACAGGACGCAAATACGTCCTGCTCAGGGGAAGGCTTTATTTTATTTTCACCAGGTTTTTATCATACAGTGCCTTTACGGCCTTGATCACACCGAACTTTGAGTGTTCGTAAGTCAGGCCGCCCTGGAAGTAAACATTGTACGGTTCGCGGATCGGCGCATCTGCCGAAAGCTCGATTGACGAGCCCTGAACGAACGCCCCTGCCGCCATAACAACTTCACTTTCATATCCCGGCATATCCCAAGGAATCGGAGCCACATGAGCATCGATAGGCGCAGCAGCCTGAACGCCCTCGCAGAACGTAACGACTGCCTCAGGTGAGCCGAGCCTGACCGCCTGTATTATGTCGGAACGGATATCCTCAGGTTGCGGGCAAACCTCGAAGCCCAGTCTTTTGAACACTTCGCCGCAAAGAACGGATCCCTTGACCGCGCCGTTTACAACCTTCGGCGCCGTGAAAAGTCCCTGGAACATTGCACGAGTCTGACCAAATGTAAGCCCGCATTCGCCGCCGATTCCCGGGCAGGTCATTCGGTAAGAGATGTTCTCGATGAGATCCTCGCGACCGGCCACATAGCCTCCTGTAAGCGCGATGCCGCCGCCCGGATTCTTGATAAGCGAGCCG
>JAEEGU010000069.1 GCA_016280485.1 Bacillota bacterium
AAGGCTTCCGCTTTTTATATGTTTATTTTGCAACCGTTTATTTTGTAAATTGGAAATGAGGGGAATTATGAAAATCAGCAAATTACTTGAAAACAAGAACTGCAGCATATCGTTTGAGGTCTTTCCGCCCAAAACCGATGCGACGCTTGAAAGTGTGACAAAGGCAACCGCAGAGATTGCAAAGCTTGGACCGAGCTACATGAGCGTTACCTACGGTGCGGGCGGCGGAACCAGCAGATATACCATAGACATCGCGAGAAATATAGAGCATAATTATAGTGTGCCGATGCTGGCGCACCTTACCTGCGTATCCTCGAGCCGCAAGACGGTGGAGGAGCGCATAAAGGAGCTTGAAAGAGCGGGAATCGAAAATGTCTTGGCGCTCCGTGGAGACCTTACGCCGGAGCTTGAAAGCTCTGACCGCAGCACATGGGACTATCACCATGCAGTGGAGCTTGTGCGCGACATAAAGAGACTTGCGCCGCAGCTTTGCATAGGCGGAGCCTGCTATCCGGAGGTTCACCCTGAAAGCGCGAACCAAGCGGACGATATCAGACACTTAAAGGAAAAGGTTGATGCGGGCTGTGAATTTTTAACCACTCAGATGTTTTTCGACAACAATCTGCTCTACAATTTTCTCTACAAAATCGCAGGCGCGGGGATAAACGTGCCGGTGATTCCGGGCATCATGCCTATTACAAATGCAAAGCAGGTCGAAAGAGCGATTAAGCTCTCGGGGTCCTTTATGCCGCAGAGATTTAAGAGCCTTGTGGACCGCTTCGGCGAAAACCCTGCAGCAATGAAGCAGGCGGGAATCGCTTATGCGACTGACCAGATCATCGACCTTTATGCAAACGGCATCAATCATGTACATGTTTACTCGATGAACAAGCCGGAGGTTGCTGAAAAGATCCTCGAAAACCTAAGCGACATACTCGGAGAAAAGTATACTTATCTTGAAAAGGCTGCAATCTAAAGGAAAGAGATATGGAAATAAGAGATTTTATTAAAAACAATATAGTTATTTTGGATGGCGGAATGGGTACGCTCCTTCAGGCAAAGGGATTAAAGCCCGGCGAGCATCCCGAGAGATGGAATATTTCGCATCCTGAGGCGGTTACATCGATTCACAAGGCATATTACGAGGCGGGCTCTAATATCGTAAACACCAATACCTTTGGTGCGAACGGCCTGAAGTTTGAGGATAGCGAGCTCGAAGAAATAATAGGCGCCGCGATTTTAAATGCGAAAAAGGCAAGAGAAGAGAGCGCAGGGGATCATCCTAAATATGTTGCACTTGACATCGGACCTTGCGGAAAGCTCTTAAAGCCTTACGGCGATCTGGAATTCGAAAAGGCGGTAGAGCTGTTTTCCGAGATTGTAAGGCTCGGCGTTAAATACAGAGCTGACCTCATCACCATCGAGACGATGAACGACAGCTATGAGACAAAGGCAGCGCTTCTCGCCGCAAAGGAAAACTCTAGTCTGCCTGTTATCGTTACAAATGCCTATGGCGGTGACTGCAAGCTTATGACGGGCGCAAACGCAGAGGCTATGATAGCGCTTTTAGAGGGCATGGGCGCCGATGCGATAGGCGTAAACTGTTCCCTGGGGCCAAAGGAGCTCAGACCGGTAATAGATTCTTATATTACCTGTGCATCCGTGCCGGTTATCTTTAAGCCTAATGCTGGACTTCCGAAAATCGTGGACGGCAAGGCTGTCTATGATGTCGATGCAAAGAGCTTCGCAGCTGAGATAAAGGAAGCTGTAAGTAGCGGTGTCCGCATCGTCGGCGGCTGCTGCGGCACAACACCTGAATATATAAAGGCTGTAGCGGATGCCGTAAAGGGCCTTTCACCGGCTTTGGTTACGGACAAGGGCCGCACGGTGGTTTCCTCGTACACGCATGCCGTTACATTTGAGCTTGGCGGACGCCCTGTAATTATTGGCGAGAGAATCAATCCAACCGGCAAAAAACGCTTCAAGCAGGCGCTTATTGAGGGCGACATCAGCTATGTCCTCGGCGAAGGCATCGGCCAGCAGGAAAAGGGCGCAGACGTTTTGGATGTGAACGTTGGCCTTCCCGATATAGATGAGCCAAAGCTTCTTTCAAAGGTAACAGAGGAGCTTCAGGCGGTAATAAACCTGCCTCTTCAGCTTGACACAACAAATGCGGAGGCTATGGAAAGGGCTCTTCGCAGAGTGAACGGCAAAGCACTCATTAACTCAATTTCCGCAAAGGAAGAGAGCATGAGAGCAATCTTCCCGCTTGCGAAAAAGTACGGCGGCGTGGTAATTGCGCTTACACTTGATGACAGCGGAATTCCGGAAACCGCGGAGGGAAGGCTTGAAGTTGCAAAGAAAATCGTTGAAACGGCAGCAGAGTACGGGATTGCGAAAAAGGATCTGATTTTCGACCCACTTGCGCTTACAATCAGCGCAAACGGCGCATCCGCAAAGGTTACACTTGATTCCATCGAGCTCATCGAAAAGGAGCTTGGATGCTGCACATCCCTTGGAATTTCAAACATTTCGTTCGGTCTTCCGAACCGCGATGCGATAAATGCGTCGTTCTTTACCTCGGCGCTTGAAAGAGGCCTGTCGGCGGGCATCATAAATCCTTATTCGGCTGAAATTATGAAGGCTTACAAGGCTTACCTTGCGCTTCACGACCTCGACAAGGCGTGCGAGGGATACATTGACTTTATGGAGACTTATGTAAACCAAACCCCGCCGGCGCCGCAAAATGCCGAAAAGAAAGAGGTGTCTCCCCAAGGCGCAGAGCCTGTAAATGACTTAAAACGTGCCATTGTAAAGGGTCTAAAGGCCGATGCAAAGGAGTTCACAAAGGCCATCATCGAAGAAAAAGCGCCGCTTGAAATCATAACCGACGAGATCATACCGGCACTCGACACGGTGGGAAAGGGCTATGAGGCGGGAAGTGTCTACCTTCCACAGCTTCTCATGAGCGCAGAGGCTGCAAAGGAGGCCTTTGAAATCATAAAGACCAGACTGTCAATCAGCGAGATCAAGGAGAAAAACGATATACGCAAAAATGCTCTCACATGCGTAATTGCAACGGTGGAGGGGGATATACATGACATAGGAAAGAACATAGTAAAGCTGCTTCTTGAAAACTACGGCTTTAGGGTAATCGATCTTGGAAAGGATGTGCCGCCAAAGGCAATACTTGAGGCGACCGTTGAGAACAACGCGGAGCTTGTGGGACTGTCTGCTCTCATGACGACGACGGTGCCTGCTATGGAAGAAACCATTAAGCTCTTGCACGAAAAGGCATCTTGGGCTAAAATTGTAGTTGGTGGTGCTGTGCTTAATCAAAGCTACGCCGACACCATAAATGCTGACAAATATGCAAAGGATGCAATGGAAACGGTGCGCTATGCCGAAAGCATCCTCGCAAATTAATTTTGGAGGGTTACTATGTCAAATGCAGCAAAACTGTCGAAAAGGATTACGATAAACGAGCATTCGTCCATCAGAATTGAGGCGGGCGGCTATGTTATTTATTTCGATCCTTTCAGGATTCCGGAGCAGGTTAACGATGCGGACTGGGTGTTCATCACTCACGAACACTACGACCATTTTTCCGTTGAGGACATGAAAAAGGTTATCAGACAGGATACGGTTTTCGTGGCGCCAAACACCATGAGAAACAAAATGCTTGATCTGGGCATTCCTGACGGGCAGATGGAGGTTATGCTGCCGGACGAAAAGGTAGAGGTTTTGGATTTGCCAATCGAGGCAATTGCTGCATACAATAAATTAAAGCCGTTCCATGCGAGAATGGCGCGCTGGCTCGGATACATCATCACACTGGAGGATACCCGCATCTACGTTGCGGGCGATACCGACATGGTGCCCGAAAACGAGGCGGTTCAGTGTGACATCGCGCTTGTCCCTTGTGGCGGAACGTATACAATGGACTACAACGATGCCGCAAGACTTGTAAATAAAATAAAGCCTGAAATTGCGATACCTACGCACTACGGCGATATTGCCGGCGACAAAAAGTGCGGGAAAAAATTTGCTGAGCTTGTGGATAAAGATATTGAAGTTCAGATAAAAATTCGGTAAAATATAGTCTATGGACAAAGTAAGACTTGGAAGTACCGATTTAGTTGTATCGAAAGTAGGATTCGGTGTCCTGACGATGGGCGAATCGAGGCTCAATCTCCCGGAGCAAGAGGGGGCTGAGCTGATTCGTTATGCCCTGAATCAGGGCATAAATCTTTTTGATACGGCCGAAAATCACGGAACATATAAATACATAAGAGCCGCACTCGAAAACACGAATTATGAACCTATCATAAACGGCAAATCCCTAAAGCATTCCTACGAGGGCATGAATGCCGCAATCGAGGAAGCGCGGCGCGAGCTTAATCGCGACGTTATAGATATCTTCATGCTTCAGGAGCTGACCTCCGTAAAGGAATATACCTTCAGGGCCGGGGCACTTGAGGCGCTTGTCGATGCAAAGGCAAAGGGACATATCCGTTACATCGGCGTTTCCACACATCATGTGGATGTGGCGGAAATGGTGGCAAGAAAGCTTGAAATTGACGTGCTCTTCCCGCTTATAAACTTTGTGGGGCTGGGAATTCGCGACAACAGAGTGTTTGACGGAACCGGCAACCGCGAGGATATGGCTGCGGCCATCAGAAAGGCGGCAAAGGAGGGAAAGGGCATCTTCGGAATGAAGGCCTTCGGAGGCGGAAATCTCACCGGCTCCTACAAGGACGCCCTTGACTATGTGTATGGCCTAAAGGGCATACAGTCAATGATTCTGGGCTTTGGAAAGAAGCGCGAGGTTGACGACATTGTGGCTTATCTTTCCGGCACCATGGACCGCGAATATGTGCCCGACATTTCAAAGAAGCGCATCTTCATCGACCAGAGCGACTGCGAAAGCTGCGGTGCCTGCATTCAGCGCTGCCCGAGCAAGGCAATCGTAAACGACGAAGAGGGCATGCCGACGGTAAACCAGGCAGTCTGCATCAAATGCGGATACTGCGCACCGATTTGCCCGGCACGCGCAATCATAATGATAGACAAACGATAATAATATTTTTGAAAGGATTTTTTATATATGGAAAAGTTAGGTTTAAATGAAATACGCGAAAGGTTTCTGAGCTTTTATCAGAGCAAGGATCACTATCGTCACGGAAGCTTTTCGCTCATCCCGCAAAATGACAAGAGCCTCCTCATCATCAATTCGGGTATGGCGCCTCTGAAGCCTTATTTTGCAGGCCTGGCGGAACCACCAAAGCACAGAATGACTACTTGCCAAAAGTGTATCAGAACAGGCGATATAGATAATGTAGGTATCACAAAGAGACACGG
>JAEEGU010000070.1 GCA_016280485.1 Bacillota bacterium
CATAAGCCGCAAGCTCGAGCACCTCGTCCGAGATATATGCCTTCTCGCCGCCATCTCTATTTGGAATTACTTCCTTTACGACGAACTCACCTGTTGTGATTGTGCCTGTTTTATCGAATACGACGGTGTCAGCCTTTGCAATAGCCTCGAGGTAGTTGCTGCCCTTTACGAGAATGCCGGCCTTTGAGGCTGCGCCGATTCCGCCAAAGAAGCTGAGCGGTACCGAAATTACCAGTGCGCATGGGCAGGATATTACCAAGAATACCAGTGCTCTGTATATCCAGGTTCCCCACTGCTGGCCAAAGGCAAGAGGCGGAATTACCGCAAGGAGCAGCGCTGCGGCGCAAACCGCAGGAGTGTAGACTCTCGCAAATTTGGTGATGAACTTCTCGGGCCTGCTCTTCTTTTCAACAGCGTTCTGCACAAGGTCAATAATCCTGCTCGCTGTGGATTCGCCAAACTCCTTGGTTACCTCAACAAGCAGCGTGCCTGTGATATTTACGCAGCCCGAAAGAATTTCATCGCCGGCGGTAAGGTCTCTCGGACCCGATTCGCCTGTAAGCGCAGCAGTCTGTACCGATGACGAGCCGTCTATAATACGACCGTCGAGCGGAACCTTCTCGCCCGGCTTTATTTGAATTATGTCGCCGACGGCAATTTCAGCAGGATTTGCATGGTTCTGAGATGTTTTGGCCGCTTCCGCAAGCTGTGGAATTTCCGCAGCCTCGATATTTTCAGTCATTTCCAAAGTACCGCCATCCTGCGCTTGCCTTGCGGCTTCAAGGGCTTTGAGGTAATCATTGTACTCCGCCTTTTTCATATATAGATTGGCGTAGTCGGGCCGGATGTCCATGATTTCGGTGATGGACTTTACGGATTTACCCTCTGCATATTCCTCGAACATTTCGCCGATGCGGAAGAGCAGCATTACTGCTATACCCTCTGTATATTCGCCGAGCGCCATCGCACCGATTGACGCCACCGCCATCAGGAAGTTTTCGTCCAAAAGCTCGCCGTGCAGGATGCCCTTTGCCGCATTCAGCAAAACTTCGCCGCCCACTATTATATATGCAATTACAAATATAATTGTTGCAGGCATTTTCAGCCCCACCGCCAGTGTAAGCAGTGCAAGCCCGGTCATCACCACGCCGCCACCGATGGTCACCTTGTCGCTTACCTTGCGCTCGCCATGCTCGTGGTGATGATGACACCCGCAGCCACAGACATCTATCTCGTGTTCGTGGTCATGGTGATGATGTTCGTACTCGTGGTCGTGACCACAGCAGCAATCATGTTCGTGGTCATGGTGATGATGTTCGTGTTCATGCTCGTGGTCATGATGGTGCTCATGGCAGCAATCGTGCTCGTGCCCACGTCCTTCTGCGTTTTTGTTTTTAATATCTTCCATTTTGATACCTCTCCCTTTACCCTTTTATTCGCACTTCATATCCATAATGCTGTCCACTATTTTGTGGATCAGGTCCGCTTCCTGGTTGTCGGCAATCGTGTAATAAACCTCCTTGCCGCATTTGCGAGCCTGCAGAAGCCTTGCCGCTTTGAGCATCTTTAAGTGATGCGAAACCGCCGGCAGACTCATCTTTACAGCCGCCGCAATATTGCTTACGCAGTCCTCTGTGTGGCAGAGCAGCGTGAAGATTTTCAGCCTGCTCGCATCACCCAGCATTGCAAACGCATCAGCTGTCTCTTCAAAGATTATGCTGTCTCCCGAAAAGCTCTCGCCGAGTTTGCCGTGCTGCAATATTTCCGCGGTGCCCGTCCCGTGATCGTGCGGCAGTACAACGCTGCACATCTCTTTTTTATCTTTACTTTCCTTTTTCATATCGTATTTCCTCTTTCCGCACAGCTCTCTGCTCTACTCCGCTGCGCCTTATCCCCTTTTCAGTTTGTATTATACCACATACTTTAACAATTAAACAAGTATTTAATTATAATTTTAAAATAAAAGGTGCGCAAAGCACCTTTTATCTTAAATTTTCAATGATTAAAACCTGTTCGCCTTTTCCTCGCCGCGCAGCACGCGGAGTATTCCGCCTGCAAGCGCTTCCATTTCATAGGTTCCTGCAATTATTGAAACCGGCGCGATGAATTCAACGCGATGTTTGATTTCAGCTGTGAATGCATCAGAGAACGCCAGTCCGCCTGAGAGGATGATTTTGTCGACCTTGCCGCACACATCCGTTGCGAGGAGTCCGATATCCTGAGCAACCTGCATAGCCATCGCATCAAAGCACAGCTTTGCCTTTTCATCTCCGCCCGCCATCATCTTTTCAACCTCGCGCATGTCGTTCGTGCCAAGGTATGCCATAAGACCTCCGGCGCCCTTTAATTTTTTCTGCATTGCCTTTTCGTCAAGGCCGCTGCGATAGCAATACTTCGCAAGAGGTCTTACAGGGATGCCCCCCGTTCTTTCAGGGGAGAAGCAGCCTTCGTCATCGCCCACAAAATCGAGAATGCGACCCTTGTCGATGAGGTTGACCGTAATACCGCCGCCAAGATGTGCCACGATATATGTATGCTCGTCCATGCGCACGCCGTCACGCTTTGCCTGCTC
>JAEEGU010000071.1 GCA_016280485.1 Bacillota bacterium
AAAGGTGCTCTGCCTCAAAGCCTGCAACAACAAGCGGCTTGTGGTATTTCTCAGCCAGCGACTTATATACCTCGCTACCGATAATGGTCGAAACATGGCCCGGGCAGATGAAGCCGTCAATCGACGGTTCATTCTCGCTTATCCATGAAAGCGCCGGCATAATGGTCTTTAAGGCCGTCACCAAGCGGATGTTCTTAAGACCTTTTGAGTAGGCCTCCGTAAGCGCCAGAGCATATGTCGGGACGGTAGTTTCAAAGCCCACCGCCGCGATAACATAGGTCTTGTCGGGGTTTGCGGTCGCTGCATCAATAGCGTCGAACGGCGAATACATCATCATTACGTGGATGCCCTCACCCTTGAGGTCGGAAATGCTGCCGTTTGTGCCCGGCACCTTTAGCATGTCTCCAAAGGAGCACACGATGTGGTTTTCCATATGGGCATATTCGAGAATCTTATCTATGAACGCTGTGGGCGTTACGCAAACAGGACAGCCCGGACCTGATATCAGCCTGATTTTCGGCGATATGAGGCTCCTGATTCCATTTTTGAATATGGCTGCGGTATGAGTGCCGCAAACCTCCATAAGCTTGATTTCCGGGCCGTCATAGGCACGCAAATAAGCTGTTACTTCCTTTATGTCTTTCATCGGGCAACCTATCCTATTTCCTTTATGTCATCGAGCTCGTCAAGCTCGTCGAAAAGCTCGATTATTTCGTCGGCCCTGCTTTTGTTCATTACTTCGATGGCACAGCCTGCGTGCACCAGCACATAGTCGTCCACCTTCGGATCGACGATGCCGATATTCACGCTGACCACGTTGCCTCTGAAATCAACCTGGGCTCTGGTGCCGTCGATTGAAAGCACCCTGCCCGGAATTGCTACGCACATATTTTCCTCCTATTCAGCCTCCGGCAGCTTGCATACATCAATCCAAGCTACGGCATTGCTGTATTTGTGAAGCTCATCGCAGGTAAGCTCAATCGCGCTGTTATCGCTGCCGCATGCAGGGAAAACTGTCTCAAAGCGCTGAAGCGATACATCGGTGTAAGCCTTTACATCGTCTCTTTCGATTGCAAATGCGCAGACTCCGCCGATTGCGTGACCTGTGAAATCTATTACTTCCTCGGCTGTAAGCATCTTTGCCTTAAAGCCGAACTGATCCTTAAACTTTCTGTTATCAATTTTTGCATCGCCTGCAGTCTCAACCAGAATGCAGCCGCCGTCCGGAGTCTTAAACGAAAGGGTTTTACAGATACGTGCACCCTCTACTCCCACTGCAATAGCGGCAAGGTCTACTGTCGCACTGCTGACATCAAATTCCTGAATCTTGTCTTCAATACCGAGAGTCTTAAAATACTCTCTTACCTTTTCAATAGCCATTTAATTTCCTCCTTATTTTATAAACGCCGGTTCATCAGATGATACATCCCAACATAATTTTGTCCAAGTGCTATGCCTCCGTCGTTCGGGCTGACCGACACGTTGTAGTACACATCAAATCCGCCCCCGCGGAGAAGCTTAAGGCACTGCTCCGTCAGAATCTTGTTTTGGAAGACGCCTCCCGTGAGTGCCACCTGCTTTGCACCGCTCTCTTCCCTTATTTTGCAACATTCATCGTAAATAAGCGATGCAACCTGCATGTGGAAATCAAGCGCCAAGCGGTCCGCCTCGGAAGCCTCTTCAGGCTCTGCCCTCAGGGCTCTTGCCGCCGCGTCCTCTAGCAAAATCGCACACTGCCCTTCGTATTCGTTGTAAGGGCAAATCCCGAGAAGTGCCGATACCGAATCAAAGAGTCTGCCCATGCTGGAGCTCTTTATTACATTTGTTTTTGTGCGGATTGCTGCCTTAACGAGTTCCTCTTCGCCCGGGTTCTTCAGCTCCGGAAGATTGTGCTCTGCAGCATATTTAAGAATATCGCCAAGATTGACGGCAAGCTCACGAACTCCCGCATCGTCGCAGCCCATGCCGGCATCCGCATAAGCCTCCCTAAAGCACAGCGATGTCTTTGCGGCGTCCTTCATCGACGAGTCGCCGCCTATCATATCCACGTACTTAAGGTGCGCCATACGCTTCATTTCGGCGCCCTCGCAGAGAAGGAACTCTCCTCCCCAAATTGCACCGTCCGTCCCGTACCCCGTGCCGTCCATGCTGACTCCGATTACCGCGCCCTTTAAGCTGTGCTCCGCCATTACCGACGCAACGTGGGCATGGTGGTGCTGCACCCTTATAACAGGAAGGTCGCCGTGCTCTTTCGCGTAGCTTTCGGCAAAGGCCGTCGTCGCATAAAGCGGGTGCATGTCGCACACTACAAGCTGTGGCTTTGTGCGGAACATGGTCGCCATCCTATCGACATTTTCGGCGTAGATTTTCTGATTTTCCAAAGAATCCAGATCTCCGAAATACTGGCTGATGTATGAAAATGCTCCCTTTGAAAGAGCGAATGAATTCTTTAACTGACCGCCGCATGCAAGCAGCATATCGTCCTTGCCCGGAGCTTTCTTTTCTATCCCCGGGTCCAGCGTTATATACAGCGGCACCGGAGCATAGCCCTTGCTGCGCCTTATCATCTGAGGCTGCCCGTCGATAACTCGCGCCACGGAATCGTCCACTCTGACGCGAATGTCACGCTCGTTGTAAAGGCATCCGTCGATTAACGGCTCACGGTCCATCAGGGCAAACATTTCGTCCTCGTCCTTTATAATCGGCATATCCGAAAGGTTTGCGCTGGTCACAATCAGGAGCCCGAAACGGTCCAAAAGCAGGTGCTGCGCGCCCATGCTCGGCAGGAACGAACCGACGAACCGGCTCTTTTTAATCTCCGCAAAGGCTTCGTCTGTAAGTCTTTCAGGCCACAGCCACGATTTCCTGTCGAGGGTGCCGCCTGCAGGGCCGGAACCGGACGCCAAATTTCCAAGCCTTTTCCTGATTTCCGCAGGAGTCCTGTGCTCCAAAAGCAGTATCGGCTTTGCAGAAGACTCAAGGAGCTTCTCCTCGACTTCATTAACTGCCGAGAAGGCTTTTATGGTCTCCATATCCTTGAACATCACGGCAAAAGGCTTTTGCTCGCGATGCTTGATTTCGCGTAAAGCTCTCACCGCTGAAGGTGAGAGGGGGTCTGCAATAAGATTGTAGCCACCAACGCCCTTCATGGCAATAACTCCGCCACTTCTCAGGACTTCCGCTGCACGCTCGATATCGGCAAGACCGAGTTTTTCAGCCGCAGCCGCATTCTTCTTTGCCGCAGCCCTAAGCGCCGCCGTTACCACACCCATTTTTCGGTCGGCATCAGCCTTCCCCTCGAGGGGAAGGTGGCACGGCAGTGCCGGATGAGGTGTCGACAATTCCTCGCGGTCCTTATAAATTACCACCGGGCCGCAGTCGTGACAGCATATGGTCTGTGCGTGGTAGCGTCTGTCCGTGCGCGTAGTGTATTCGCCTTCGCAAAAATCACACATCGGCCAGTCAATCATCGCGGTGTTGTCGCGGTCGTACGGAAAGCGGTCGATTACCGTGTACCTCGGCCCGCAGACCATACAGCTGATGAATGGGTGGCGGTAACGAGGGTTGTCCTCTTCATAGAGCTCGCGCAGGCAGTCCGGGCAGAGCGAAAGGTCTGCCGGAATCATCGCCGCCTCGTCGTCGCCCTCATCGCTTTCCAAAATGGTGAAGGCATCGAACTCACGATAAGGAAGCACATCGCGCCGCACGTGAACTATCTCCGCCGGCACCGGCTTTTCCGCCATCAGGCGCTCCACAAAGAAGTCTATTCTTTCCGGTGTGTCCGTTACGACTACGTCCACAAGCCCACCGATGTTCAGGACTTCGCCCTTCATGCCATATTTATCGGCACACTTTGCAACGAAGGGTCTAAAGCCGACGCCCTGGACTATTCCCCATAATTTAATTTTCTCTGTCCGTCTCTTTTCAATACCCATCGTCTATTTGCAATATACGCTCCAATCCCCGTTTTACATCAATTTAGTGCTCATGGTGATGGTCATGGCCGTGCTCATGCTGGTGGAGGTGTTCGTGAATCGCCGCATGCTCGTGCGGTTCGAGCGCCATCGCCTTCTTTGCGAGCCACTCTGCTACCTCTTTGTAGCCTTCGCCTGTCTTGTCTGAAACCTTGATTACAGGCACGTCCTTGTTGAGGGCTCTGACTCCCTTCATGTAGAAATCCTCGTCAAAGTCGAGGTACGGAATGAGGTCGGTCTTGCTGAGCAGAATGATGTCTGCCTTTTCGAATGCAAGCGGATATTTGTAAGGCTTGTCCGAGCCCTCGGTTACTGTCGAAATGAGCAGCTTTACATGCTCGCCGATGGAGAACTCAGCAGGGCATACAAGGTTACCGATGTTCTCGATGAAGAGTATGCCTCTCTGACCCTCTGCGAGGTTAAGGTCCATATGCATGTGGTCGAGCTGATGGTCAATAAGCGGCGCATCCAGATGGCACGCACCGAAGGTGTTGATCTGGTAAGCGTCGATGCCGAGCTCCGACAGGTGCTTTGTGTCGATGTCGGACTCAATGTCGCCCTCTATTACATAAGGGTGAACCTTTGGTTCAACCTCTTTTAATCTGCTTATTATATTCTTTATGGAAGTAGTTTTGCCTACGCCCGGAGCCCCCATTTCGTTTACCACCAGCACGCCGTGCATGCTCATGTGCTCGTTGATATGCTCCGCAATATGATCGTTTTCGTCCAGAATCTGTTCTTCCAGGTTTAATCTCTTAATATCATGCATGGTCTCGTCTCCTTTGTAATTACTATGTTATCGTTTATTTGCTATATACGTTTTTACTCTACCTCAATGTAATCTATGTAAAACTCCTTGCCTATTTCGGTCGGTTCTCCGTCCGTACCGCATTTCGGGCAGGCAAAGGACAGTAGCTCGCGATAGAAAAGCTCGCCGCAGTTTGGGCATTTCATCTTTGTCTTCACGCGTTCGATTTCGATCTCCGCTCCCTCGCAAGGTGTGCCCTCGCCGATTACGTCAAAATACATACTGATTGATTCCGGTACCAAGCCGCTGCGGTCCCCCAGGACGAGTTTTATCTTTGTGACCCTTTCCATGTGGTTGTCCTTGCAGTGCTTGCTTGCGGTTTTTATTATCTGTTCCGTTATCGGATATTCGTGCATTTAGGTGCCTCCCAGCTTATTTACATACACAGTAATTATACCCCTTTTTCTTGTAAATAACAACCCGTTTACAAGGGTTTGTGATATAAAGAATAGCACCGACACCGCCGGGCCTGACAAGCAAAAAGGCTAAACCGGGCTACGACCCCAATTTAGCCTTTACATATTCTGTAAATTGTTATAATATATGTATATAGGTGCTGTCTATAGGAGCTCTTGCTCCCGAAAGATGGTGGACGGTTAGCCCTCTTATCAGAGGGACTGTGACCCTCTGTTTACATAGCCCGCCACTGAGCGGAATCTGTTGAAGGGAGGTCGATACGAATGTTGACGATTGAAGGATTGATAGCAGTTCTCGGTCTTTGTGCCGGCTGCTTCAGTATCGGATACCTCTTCGGACGTAGCGATAATAATAAGTCACAAAAATAGCCGCCCAAGCTCCTGCAAAGTTTGACGGCTATTTTTAGCTTTCAATCTGTGGGCTAACCGTC
>JAEEGU010000072.1 GCA_016280485.1 Bacillota bacterium
CGAGCGAAACCTTGAACAGCGTTTCGTTTTTAAGCGGTCTGTGCAGCTTGTACTCGATATCTATTGTCGAGGCATCAATGGACTCACCTATAGGCACATAGATAATGAATCCGGGAACCGTACCTTCGTTTGCCTTAATTGGAACTTCAAGTGCATTCGGGCTGTCGCTCGGATAATATACAAGATAGTCCCCCGGCTCCATGGTAACCAGAGTCTCACCATCAACGGTAAAGAATTTCAGATTATAGTCGCTTGAATTGTAATCGCGTAAATCCGGAATGGTTTCAACGACCTCGCCTCCGTCCTTCATCTGGTGGATTTCCAGCGCCCCGTTCCATGCGGATGACAGGAATGCTCCGCTCTTAAAGTTCAAGCGGAACGAGAATTCGGAGACTTCATCGTTTGTGTTGTTTGCAAAAGCAAAGTCATAGGTGTGAGCTTCGTAATTGTGTTCCGTCAGTCCCTCGTCATCAAAATCGAAAACCTTGGTCCACGTGCTGCTCCTTTGCGTAACGCTTAAAGAGAGACTCTCTGCCCGGGTGCCGCTCTGCGCAAAAGCCTCTTCTCCCGAAAGAGATTCGGTGTGTACCGCGCTGTTGTAAGCATTGGTCTTGACAATGCTCCCGACAAAAAGAGCGGCCACAAGCAAAAGCGTGATTGCGAAAGCCCATATCGCGTGCTTTCTGACACTATTCATTTTCTCATCCTCCACTAACTGTGCATGCTGTAAGCTGCATGCATATATAATTACTGTATAACTACAGTATTTCTCTTTGCCTTTGCTTCGTAAAGCAGCTTGTCGGCATTCGGAAGCATTTCCTTCACCGTACCGTTTCCGTATACTGCTCCAAAGCTCATGCTGAGCTGTACATCAGGATAATTGCTCAGCTTTATTCCCTCTATCTTTTTGCGGATTTCCTCCATCCTGTTTTTGAGTCCGTCACGAGTAATGCCGCTGAATGCGATTAGGAATTCGTCACCGCCGTAGCGAACGACCTCATCCCCGCTTCTTACGGAAGAATGCAGCACCGTGGCAACCGCAAGCAGTGCCTCGTCTCCGCAAAGATGACCCTTTGTGTCGTTTATGCTTTTGAAAAGGTCGATATCCGCAAGCACGAGCGCATTACAGACCTTTGCAGCCAGATAGTCGTCATAATACTTCCTGTTTCTGACCTGCGTTAATGAGTCTGAATATAGCTGTTGGTGACGCTCGCTGATTTCACGATTCATCTCTGAGAATCCGATGACCACCGTGTCTTCATTGATTCGCACAACCTTTGCCGCGCCGTAAACCCCCTCAGCGTTTCTATACTCGCCCATGGCGAATTCACCCACCGCGAGTTGTTCGAGAATTCGTTTTCTGTTAAGGAGCATTGCGATTCTTTCGCGGTCCTCCTCCTCTACGCCGAGCTCAACGTATTCTGCAAGTGCTGTATCGTACGGTAATCTCGGTAATTGCAGGTCAAGGCCCAGCCTTACAACTGCCGGATTGTCAACCTTCAAAGGATTGAGCTCTCCGGTTTTAAGATTTGCCTCGCAAATTGAATTATAGCCATACATCAAAGCGTTTACAATGCCTTTCAGCCTTTCTATCTCGGCCTTAAGTATGTTAATTTCCGAATCTGCCATATGTCCTCCGTTTTATCTCATAATACACCGCATCAAAGATACGATACCACATTTTTCAGCAGTTTTCCAGTAAAATTCGCTTATAAATGTATTCCATGTCAAGCGAATTTCGTAAAGTATCCGCAAGCAGATTGTACTGAGCCTCCTTGTAGCCTATAGGATCGAAGGTTCCAAGCTCCGAAAAGCTGACGTTTTTGCGAGCGCAGAGCGCCTTTAGTATTGTGTCCGCGATGCCTACTGCATCAAATATGCCGTGAACGTAGCTGCCATAGACATTACCGCCTCCGGCAAGCGCCGGCATCTTCGCTTCGCTGCGCCCCATGTGGATCTCGTAGCCCTCATAGTGCATGCCGCCAAGGCCCTTTAAGACGCCCTGCACTTCGCCAAACTCGCCCGCGGTCTGGACCTGCACCTTTTCGCCGAGAAAGACTGTGTCCATCGGAATCAGGCCAAGCCCTGCGATTTCCGTAAGGCCTGCCGCTTCCACGCCATCGGGGTCGGAGACGGTACTTCCGAGCATCTGGTAGCCGCCGCATACGCCAAACACGAGTGTGCCCGAGGAAGCAAGCTGCTTTACGCGGGCTTCGAGGCCGCTTTCGCGCAACCACACAAGGTCAGCGATGGTGCTCTTGGTGCCCGGGATGATAATCATGTCGGGCTCGTGCAGCTCCTTGACGCTTGAAACATATCTAAGCGACACGTTTTCATAGTGCTCGAATGCGCTGAAATCCGTGAAGTTTGAGATTCTCGGCAGGCGCAGAACCGCAATGTCGATAAGCTTTCGGACATTTCCTCGGTTAAAGCGCTCCGACAAGCTGTCCTCGTCGTCGATGTCGATGTGCATGTACGGCACCACTCCGACAACCGGTATGCCGCAGAGCTCCTCTAGGCTTTTTAGCCCCGGGCGCAGGATTTCCTTATCGCCGCGGAACTTGTTTATGACAAGCCCCTTGATGCGGGCCTGCTCCCTTTCGGGAAGGAGCTTCACTGTGCCATAAAGCTGTGCGAAAACGCCGCCGCGGTCGATGTCCCCTGCCAGGAGCACCGGTGCGTCCACCATTTCCGCCATGCCCATGTTTACTATATCTTCGTCCTTTAGGTTTATTTCCGCCGGGCTGCCGGCGCCCTCTATGACGATTATGTCGTACTCTGAGGCGAGGCTTTCGTAGGCCTTCATCACCTCGGGGATGAACTCGCGCTTTCTGCGGTAATATTCCATGGCGTTCATGTTGCCGATTGCTTTGCCGTTTACGATAATCTGGCTGCCGACATCGGTCGTCGGCTTTAAGAGAATCGGGTTCATGCGCGTGTCGGGCAGTATGCCTGCCGCCTCTGCCTGAACTACCTGGGCGCGCCCCATTTCGCCGCCCACCTTTGTTATGAATGAGTTGAGCGCCATGTTCTGGCTTTTGAAGGGAGCGACCCTGTAGCCATCCTGCTTAAATATCCGGCAAAGGCCCGCCGCAAGCAGGCTCTTTCCGGCATTTGACATGGTGCCCTGAATCATTATGTTTTTGGCTTTTTTTGAGTTTGACATTTGTTTTTCCTATGCTACATGTTTGACATTGCTGCTATGAGCTTCATGTTTTCTTCGTGGGTGCGAACCGCGATGCGGTACCATTCGCCCGAAAGTCCCGGGAAGTTTTTGCAGCTCCGAATTGCGATTCCTCTCGCGCGCAGGCGTTCCTCGAGATTGTTACCCGCCTCAAAGAGGATATAGTTTGCCTCAGAGCCGATTACTCTGTATCCGAGGTTCTTTAGGCTGTCGCTAAGCCATACTCTTTCAGCTCTTACGATTGCTTTCGATCTTTCGAGAAACTCTTTTTCCTTGAGTGCCGCGATTCCCGCTGCCTGAGCCATAGTCGACACATTCCACGGCTGCACGGTTTCAGCCATTTTGGAGAGAAACCGAAAGTCTGATGTCATGCCGTAGCCAAGCCGCACTCCCGCCATGCCGTAGCTCTTTGTGAAGGCCTTGAGCACGAAAAGATGCGGATTTCCGTAGAGGAGGTCTACTGCATCTGCTGTGAGCTTTGAGCCCTTTTTTGCCGGCATTACAGCGGCTTTTTTGTCGCCCTTGCGCTCGACATTGTCGCACATGTCGAGAAAGCACTCATCTATGAAAACTCGAATCGCTTTGCGCTTTGTGTATGCTATGATTTCGCGGAGCAGGTTTTTGTCGATGGTTTTGCCCGTCGGATTATTTGGATTACACAGAATTACCGCCTGCGGATTCTCCGCTGCGATAAAATCGAGAAAGCCCTTGTCGAATGCGAACTCGTTTTCGGCCCTAAGCTCGTAGCGCTTCATGGACATCCCAAAGTGCGTTCCCGCAATTGAATATTCCGCAAAGGTCGGCGCTGCCTCGACGACGGCCCCGGCGCCTACTGCGGCGCAGTAGGCATAGATTACCTCAGCTGCGCCGTTGCCGCAGATGAGGTAATCCTCGGGCACGCCCTCGTGCCCGGCCAGGGCCTCGCGCAGCTTGCGGCAATACGGATCGGGATATCTGTCAATGGAATCCATTGTGGCTATAATTGCCTCCTTTACCCCTTTAGGAGTTCCGAGCGGATTCGTATTTGCCGAAAAATCCAGCATTATTTTGGTCTTTCCGTAAATATCACCGCCGTGCGGATTTTCTTTATTATAGAGCATATTTGCGTTCTCCCTTCCGTGCAATAAAACACTTTCTCTTTCTCTGAATATTGTCCGGATTATCCGGCATTTACCCGGAATTAACCCGACATTTCATTATAACCCATGCGGTGCAACAAAGGCGCAAAGAATCAGTGCTCTTACTGCCAGAGCAAAAATTACGGATATGAAGGATGTAACGTACATCAGCCTGCACGCCCTCTTTATATCCTCGTGCTCTATGCTCCTAATTTCATCCCCTATATATTTCTTTTTGTGAAGCACTCCGTGATAGTAGGCGTCCCCCGCGAGCCGCAGTCCTAAAAGGCCTGCACAAACCGATTCGGTTTGCGCCGAGTTCGGGCTCGCGTGGTTGTAGCGGTCACGCCTGAATACGCGATACCCGTTTTTCACATCAAGTCTTAATATTTTCCCCGCAATCAGCATAAAAACTGCCGAAATTCGCGCGGGAATAAAGTTAAAAAGGTCATCCGCCTTTGCCGGCACAAACCCCACGTTTTTATAGGGCTCTTCTATGTAGCCGAGCATCGAATCCATGGTGTTTACGGCCTTATAGAGAAAGCCTCCCACCGCGCCTGCAAATGCTATGTAAAAGAGCGGCGCAACCACTCCGTCGGAGGTGTTCTCCG
Organism: Bacillota bacterium; assembly: GCA_016280485.1. GTDB lineage: Bacteria > Bacillota > Clostridia > Peptostreptococcales > Anaerovoracaceae > UBA3871. The sequence goes on from JAEEGU010000072.1 coordinate 4,914, forward strand.
CAACTGTTTCAACCGCTGCGCGCGTCACCGCCGCGTCCGACAGCTCTGCCGTATCACGGCCGACTATCATGGAAACGGCATATCTCGCATCCTCTATCGTCCCATTTTCAAGTGCATCGTAGACCTTCATGCTCTCGGTTTTAAGGGATTTAACCGCGAGGATTTGCCAGCACATGATGCTTTCGACAAGGATGCCCAGAGGCACATATACAGTGTAGCAAAGGATGATGATTATACAGGTTATAATCACCGTCACATCAATCGTGAAAAACCACACAAGAGCACCCGCTAAGTTTTCTCCGCGCACGGTTTTCGGACACATTCCCCGAAACAACTTTTCAAAGAAGCTTATGACCTTCCCTATTAAAACAACGGGATGTATTTTTCCAAGTGCCCCATGTGGGTCGCCGAATATCAGATCCAGCACAAAACCAAGCGGCACCGCAATAAGTGACCAAATCATAGGCTGTATTTTCCCTTAATTGTTTCCCATAGTAAAGATATAAATCGGATTCTGGCCGCTCATCAGATGATAATTACCCGCCTTTTTACCGCGCGCTACCGTCATCGAAACGATTTCCGTATTCTCAAATCCGAAATCCTCCATGACCTTTATCCATTCCGAAACGGATTCGAGCGCTATTGCGGTTGCAACGATTACGGCTCCCGGATTCTTTTTAAGAACCGAAGCAACTATATCGCGGGCATTTCCTGTGCTGCCACCGATGAACACGTGTGTCGGCGCAGGCAGCCCTTCCATTGCATCCGGCGCAAAGCCCTCGACAACCGTCATATTTTCAGCGCCAAACGCTGCCATGTTCTTTCTTAAAAGCTCTGCGGCATTTTTCTTGCATTCTATTGCGTAGACATGTCCGCGAGTTGCAATCCGCGCCATTTCAATCGAAACGGAGCCTGTACCCGCGCCCACATCGTAGCAGATGCTGTCCGCATTTATGCCAAGCTTTGATAAGGAGACTGCTCTTACCTCCATTTTCGTCATAGGCACGACCTTTTCGCCATCCTCACCCATATTACGGAGGAATGCTTCATCCGGAAGGCCGTGAACCCTCGCTTTTTTGCTGTTTTCATTGATAATCAGAGCTACCGACAGGGAATCGAAATCCCCATCACTACACTTCGCAAACTCTGCAGCGCTGCCGCTTACAATTTTTTCGTCATCATAGCTAAGCCTTTCTCCTACATACACCGTTACATCGCCAAGCCCCGCAGCTTCAAGTCTTTTGCCGATTTTCACTATTCCGTCGCTGCCCGCAGAAAGCACGAAAACCTTTTCGTTTTGTCTTACTGCATCCGCAAGGTTACACTCGCGCCCGTGAAGGCTTGCAAGTACGACATCCTCGTAGGATATGCCAAGTCTTGAACACATATATGAAAAAGAGCTGATTCCCGGGATTACGTTTACACTGTAATCCTTGTATTTGCACGCGCACTCGCCACCTATGCCCATCAGCTGCAGCAGCTTCTTTGTACCGCTGTAAAATCCGGTGTCACCGGACATCAGGATGCAGAAGCGGCTGAATTGTGGGTTGTCATTGATGACCGCCAGAATCTTTTCGGCGGAGA
>JAEEGU010000073.1 GCA_016280485.1 Bacillota bacterium
ACATTGCGCGTGCCCTCGGCGAGATGCTGGCGGACCGCCTGCTGGCGGCACTTGACGATACCGGCGAGCTTCCGTGGGACCTGCTTGTCCCCGTTCCGATTCACCCATTGCGCCGCGCAGCCCGCGGCTACAATCAGACGGAGCTAATTGCAGGCGAGGTTTCGCGCATACTGGGCATCCCGGTGGATAGTGAAAGCCTTGTACGTGTTCGCGCTACCGCGAAAATGCAGGGCATGACGGACAGAAGCAGACAAAAAAATATCGAAGGTGCATTCGCAATTTCGGCAGATGCCAAAAAGAGCGAACTCCTTCGAAATAAAAGAATATTGCTTGTTGATGATGTGTACACCACAGGAGCCACGGCAGACGCATGCTCAAACGCGCTGCTGTCCGCAGGCGCGCAGTCCGTACATATCGCTGTGATAGCCTCGGGATCGGATTATGCTCCGAAAGATGCTGCCTGAGAGGGGCAACGTCATTCCAGCTCCTCGTAGATTTCCTCAAGCTCAGCGTCAAGGTCATAGACTACGCGGTAAACCTCGTAGAGACCGTCGTGAATCTTCTTAAAGCGCAGTCTTACAAAGAACTCGTGCCCGCTTTGGCATCTGCCTATCGTAACGAGCTGGTAGGATGTCTGGCGCTTCCAGTTCCTGCAAACCACATACTCGTCACAATCAAAGCAACCGAAAACAGAAAGGTCCGAATCGTCCTCGACGAGCTCGGGCTTTATTTTCATGTGAGTGTAGTACATCGGCTCATCCGAAGAAATATCCAGATAGTCTTCGGTAAGCTTTTCTCCGCCCATCATGTGGCGAAGTACCGTAACCGTGTTTGCGGCGTCGTTTAACGCATCGTGGCACTCGAGAGGCTTTTCCTTGAATATGTACATGGCATAGCCCAAGGAGTGCTGGTGGTCGTCGTCGATGAACTGCCGGTCGAACAGCTTCTGCGCGTCATAGCACGGCGGAAGCCATTCTGACGGAAGCTCGTAGATGGTGAGGTTGTCACGCATCATCGAGAGGTCGTTCATGCTCCAAGTGACGAAAACAAATTCCTCGCCGCCCCTGCCATCAGCGCCGGTGCCGCACCATTCGCGAAAGGCCTTTATGACATCCGGGAAAGAGCCGCCTTTTTCGATATCGGCATTCTTTATACCGGTCAGATTTTTTACCGTCGGGTGCATGGTTGTATAGAATTTAGGCTTAATCATTTCGTTGAAACGGCCCAGCTCCTCGAGGGAGTCGTTTACCTTGACCGCGCCGATTTGAATGATTTCGCCGTTTAATAATATCGGTGTTGTTATCAGGCGTCTGCGTGAAACCGCCTGGTTCCACTCCAGATCCAGTACAATATAGTTCATTTATAAAAAATCTCCTGCTCGCCGGTTGATTTGTAGTAAGTCTTCGAACTATTGTATATTATAGCACAAAAAAGTCGGAGGGGAAACCTCCGACTCGATATTAACGATGATTCTAGTAAACAGTTTCCAAAAGACCGTAATTACCGTCCTGGCGTCTGTAAACAACGTTTACGGAATCGTTTTCCATGTTCAGGAATACGAAGAAATTGTGCTGCAAAAGCTCCATTTGCATCACAGCTTCGTCCACATTCATAGGCTCGAGCTGGAATTTCTTTGTCTTTACGACCTTTAAATCCTGTTCAGGCTCGGTGTATTCAGGAACCGCATCAAAGATGATGCCCGGGCTCTTGTGCTTTTTCACAAGTTTGGTCTTGAATCTGGACATTTGGCTGGAGAGTTTATCGATAATCCTGTCAACACTTTCATAGATGTCCTCGTTAATTTCCTCTGCTCTGAAGATAGTGCCTGCAGCGTTTATTGTAGCCTCTATCTTTTTCTTTCCTCTCTCCTTGGAAAGCATGATGTTAGCGACAATATCGCTGGAGAAATACTTGTCTAACTTCTCGAATTTCTTTTCGATGGTTTCCTTTAAGTTCTCGCCGGCATTTAAATTCTTGCTTGTAAGTGTAATCTTCATAGTAGAAACCTCCTTGAGATATTTTGTTGTAAACTCATTATAACACTTTCGGAAAATAAATCAATCAAATTATCTAAATTTTCTAAAAATCTTCATGAAAAAACAGGTTCAGCTGACCTGATTTTTGACCCCACACCTGCCTTTACCCGCTTTGCGGAGGACTTACTTCTAAAGCACGCCATGATCACTGCGCGCGTCTTGCGCATTGCAGCTTACGTGGATCCCTTTGCCCGTGCCTGGCTTGGACTTTCAACCACAGACCTGAACCTGTAATTAATAATATAATTCCGAAAACGCCAAAAGTCAACATTAAAGCCTTGAAAGAATCCCCGTTTTTTGATACAATAAAAGGGAATATGGGAAGGTAGGCGAATTTCCCGAAAGTATTCAAAATTTACGAAAAGGAGACGCATGTATGGACTATGTAACCGGCAGCATTATATCCGCTATGGGGTTTACCGATTTAGTCGACATAGCAATTGTGGCATTCATAGTTTATAAAATACTCGGATTCATCAGGGAAACCAGGGCGGAGCAGCTTGTAAAGGGCTTGCTG
>JAEEGU010000074.1 GCA_016280485.1 Bacillota bacterium
AATACATTCAAAACCTATGAAAAGAGCTCACAGCTTGCCTGCGAGCTCTTTTGTTTTCACGGGTTTTATGTTATAATATAGTATTGTTATTATAGCGGAAAAGTCACAGGAAAAAAGCACAAACGAGAGAAAACGAGATAAATAAAGAGGAGGACCGAAAAATGGATGAAAGACTCAAAAAAATCGTAGACGAAAGCAAGCGAATCGTATTCTTTGGCGGAGCAGGCGTTTCCACCGAGAGCAACATCCCGGACTTCCGCAGCGAGGCCGGCCTTTATGCCGCAAAGGAGGTCTACGGTTATCCTCCGGAAACCATTCTTTCGCACACCTTTTTTATGAGCCAAACCAAGCTCTTTTATGACTATTACAAGAAAAATCTCGTGCACACAGAGGCTGAACCGAACAAAGCCCACAAGGCTCTCGCAAAGCTCGAGACCGAGGGCAAGCTGACCTCCGTTGTGACGCAAAACATAGACGGGCTGCATCAGAAGGCGGGCAGCAAGAAGGTACGCGAGCTCCACGGCAGTATCATGCGCAACTTCTGCATGGACTGCCATACTCCGTATGACCTTGACTACATCCTCGATCCGGAGAACTGCGAGGGTGACAAATACGGCATTCCGCGCTGCAAAAAGTGCGGCGGCATCGTAAAGCCTGATGTTGTGCTCTACGAGGAGCCGCTCGACTACGAAACCTGTGAACAGGCCCTTGCCGAGATTCAAAATGCGGACTGCATGATTATCGGCGGCACGTCGCTTACGGTTTACCCGGCAGCGGGGTATGTGCGTGATTTCCGCGGAAAATACCTGGTACTCATCAACAAAACCCCGACCCCTTATGACAGCAAGGCGGATCTGGTAATTGCCGATTCCATCGGAAAAGTTATGGATTATTAGCGCAGACGTAATCACACTGACAAAGATGCAAATGCAAAAAGCAAAACGCAAATGGAACTGATTCTCGAGAACGAAACAATATTTAAATATTATCCCGAAATCGAGACCCTGATTGTGCAAAATCCACAGGAGGCGATGGCGCATCTGCGCGACGCAATCCGGAGCTTCAGGCACGATCGCAGGATAGATTTGGTGGCCGAGGCGTATTATTATATGGCCGAGGCCCATTTTAGGGTAGGCGATGCGCGAAAGCTCATCAGCAGCGCCCTCCACGGTATCGGCTACGTTCGGCAGATTGCCGGAGCCGAGCGCCTACTCCCACGCCTCTATAACATCGTGGGCGTGGGCTATTCAGCCCTCGGCGAATATGCCGTCAGCCAGCAGTACTATCTCGACGGCCTCAAATACGCCGATTCGATGAAGGACGAGAGTGCGCACCTTTCCATCGAAAACAACATCGGATCCCTGCTCATGCAGCTTGGCGACTGCAAGGAAGCCCTTCAGTACGCCAGCAAGGCATACACCGAGGCGCTTCAGCGAATGTACGATCCGGAGTTCGAGAATCTCTCCGAAAGGGAGAAATCCGAACGTGAGGAAATGTTCTACGCGGCGGTTCTCAACATGGCGGGCATTGCCTACAGTGAAGACGACTATGACACGAGCCTGCGCTATCTTGACCAGCTCGAAAGTCTGCAAAGCGACAACATCCGCAGAATGTACGACAACCATGTTTCCACGCTCAAGGCAAAGGTTTACCTGGCCGGCGGCAACACCGAGGTGGCAGCCGCTATCATCGGCGCGCTATGCTGCGCCAAGGGCGACGAAGAGCGAATCGGCGAAAACAGTGAGCTCTTCGAAGACTTCCAGGAAATCGCCGGCCTTTTCATGAAAAACGGCGAAAAGGAGCTGGCCTGGGCAGTGCTTGAGCTTATGCTGGAGGTGTGCCAGGCACTGGACAACGCCGGAAGGTGGGCTGCTTACTATGACCTTCTCGTAACCTACTACAAGGAGTGGGGTGAGGAGCGGGACTACCTTATCGCTTGTGCGCAGTACCACAAGTTCGGAGCGCAGCGGGCCATCGAGTTCAACCGCTCAATGCTAAACGGCATCAAGAATCAGCTCGAAATCGAGCGCAGCCTGCGCCGCCAAAAGCAGCAGGCGGAGCGTGCGGAGGAGCTGAGGCTCCTGTCCGAGACAGACGAGCTTACACAGCTACTGAACCGTCGAAGCTTCAACACCCTTTCGCAGAAGTATCTGACGGACGCCATCGACAGCAAATCCAAGTTTGGCCTCATCATGCTGGATGTTGACTTTTTCAAGCAGTACAACGACCACTACGGGCATCTGGCGGGTGACGAGTGCCTTAAGATGATAAGCTCAATATTAAAGGAGAGCGGTGAAGACGATAAGAGCTTCCTGCCTTCGAGGTTCGGCGGTGATGAGTTTATAATAATCGCGAGAAGCCGCACCGATGAAGAGGTGCTGGAATATATGGAAAAAGTTGTGGAGGCCGTTCGCGGCCGGAATGTCGAGCACTGCAAATCGCTTATCACAGATCATGTGACGGTAACAATCGGCGCAATCAACTGCGTGCCGGAGCACCGTCAGACGGTGATGGATGTGCTGCAGCTTGCTGACGATGCGCTCTATAACGCAAAGCGTGAGGGCAAGGACCGCTTTTACCTGGCGGAATAGCGAACAGATAAGAAAAAAAGAAAGTGGAGAAAGAAAGTGGAATCGGTAAAACCTCAGGAAACAATATTTGACCTCTATCCGGAAATAGGTAAAGGAACGATTGACAATCCGGCAAAGGCTGAGATCATCCTCGAAAAGGCCATCAAGGAGCTGCGCAAGAAAAATCGCAACGACATGATTGCACAGGCGTATTACTGCATCGCCGAATGCAATTTCAGAATCGGAAACGCCAGAAAGGTAATCAGCAATGCGGTGCAGGCAATAGGCTATGTGCGCCAGAGCGCAGGTATCGAATGGCTGCTGCCGAAGTGCTATAACATGGCGGGAATCGGCTATGCTTCCTCCGGCGAATACAACGTTTGCCAGCAGTACTACCTCGAAGCGCTGAAATACGCAAAGCAGCTAAAGGACGAGCGCACGGAGCTTTCCGTTCAGAACAACATAGGCTCGCTCTTCCTGCAGCTGGGAGATTACAGAGAGGCTTCGCAATATGTGAACACCACTTACGAGAAAGCGGCAGAGCGCAGATTCAGTCCGGATTTTAACAGGCTGACCGAAACCGAAAAGATAGACCGTATAGAGCTTTACTATGCGGCACTTTTGAACCTGGCGGACCTCTACTATCACGAGGAAAGCTATGATTCGTGTCTGCGTTCCGTCGACCGACTCGAGGAAACGATGGAAGAAAACAATATCAGCAGGAATCTGCCGATATATGTGAACAACCTCTACACCATACGTGCAAAGGCTTATCTCGGGCTGGGGGATGTTCCTGCGGCGCAGGATGCGCTCGAGGAGCTTTTTACCCGCCTAAACGACGAAGAATCCCTGGCTGAGACCACGGAGCTCTTCGAGGACTACCAGGAGCTTTGCCGAATCCTCCTGCAGGACGGCGAGGAAGACCTGTCCTGGCGCGTTCTCGAGATAATGCGCCGTGTTTGCGGCATTGTTGAAAATGTAAGCAGATGGCTTTCGTACTTCGGGCTGGTTGCTCAGTTCCAGGCGGCTTACGGCAGCACGGACGACTATTTCCATGCCTGCGCGCAATACCACAACTACGGTATGGAAAACGAGCTTGAGCAAAAGCGCGCCATCCTGATGGGCGTAAAGAACCAGATTGAAGTCGAGCGCAGCCTCGAAATCCAGAAAAAGCAGTTCGAGCAGGCCGAGGAAATCCGTCTCCTCTCCGAGACCGACGAGCTTACGGGCCTTTTGAACCGCCGTTCCTTCAACCGCCTGTCGCAGACCTACTACAAGGCGGCGGCAAAGGACCTCAAGGAGTTCGGCTTCATCATGATGGATATTGACTACTTTAAGCAGTACAACGATTTCTACGGCCACGTGGCCGGCGACAAGTGCCTCAAGACCATCGCAAAAATACTCAAAACCCACTGCAAGGAGGGCTTCCTGCCGTCCCGTTACGGTGGTGATGAGTTCATCATCATCGTCAGAGATCACAACGATGATGAGGTGCGCAAGCTGATGGACACCATTGTTAAATCCGTCAGGAGCAAAAATATTCTGCACGAAAAGTCTGCGGTTGAAAATTATGTAACCGTGACACTGGGCGCCATCAACTGCGTTCCGGGAAAGAAGCAGACCCTGATGGACATGGTGCAGCTCGCCGACGATGCCCTCTACGAAGCGAAAAAGCAGGGCAAAAACCGCGCGCTGTTCAAAGACGTATAATAAGACGTATAATAATATATTAGATAATAGGAAGAAAAACATGCGAATTTTAATTTCAAACGACGACGGAATACAGGCAGAGGGCCTGCGCACACTGGCGCTCGCCCTCTCCGAAAAAAATGAAGTATATGTGGCGGCGCCGAGCAGACAGCAGAGCGCGCAGAGCCACAGCTTAAGCGTCCACACCCCACTTTACGCAAAGGAAGAGAAGGTGCCGGGCACTGCGGCGGCATGGTCGGTTGACGGCAAGCCTGCCGATGCGACAAAGCTCGGGCTCTACCTTATGGACAAGCTCGGAAAGCCGGCAGACCTGGTCTTCGCCGGCATCAACCACGGCGGCAACTACGGCTGGGACACCCTCTATTCGGGCACAATCGGTGCGGCCACTGAGGGCAACTTCTGCGGAAGACCCTCTGTTGCGATGTCGGTAAACTCCCACGAGCCGCAGCACGGCTTTGGCAAGGCCTGCGAATATGCCTGCATGATCGCGGACAAGTTCCGCGAAGCCCTTAAGGCAAATGAAGATCCTGCCCGCCAAATCTATTCGCCTAAGAGTGCGGGAATACCTCTCCACTTCCAGTTCGGCGAGTTTGAGAAGTATCGCTACCGTACCCTTTCGGTGAATGTGCCCGATCTGCCGGCGGCAGAAATCAAGGGCCTGCGCATCGCGAGCATCGGGCCGAGAGACTACACGGAATGGCTTGGCGAGTTTAAGGATGAGACCGGCCGCACTTACTATGAGTACGCGGGAAAGCCGGTGGCTGCAAAGCATGGAGAGCTTTATGAGTTTGCGACGGTTCCGGAGGACAACGACACCATCCTCATGAGCGAGGGCTGGGCAACGCTTTCGGTTATTAATCACGATCTGACCGATTACGGGCGCCAGAGCGAGGCGGAACGTGATTTCTGCGGGCTGTAAGCTTATTTAACAACTCTTTAACAAACGGAAATCAATTCGATAAAATATTGTTTAACAATAAAAACAATACTAATTTGCACAATTACAGGTATTAATTTGCTCCCTACTCCAAAAAGTAGGGATTTTTTGTCTCTGAATTTGTTAAATTTTTATACTACACATAGAACTTTTGTTAACAATTTAACATTTTTTCGAAAAACCCCTTGCTTTTAAAC
>JAEEGU010000075.1 GCA_016280485.1 Bacillota bacterium
CCTTGGCAGTTCTTCTGGATTACAGGTGCTCTTTCGTCATTCCTCGACAACGCACCTACATATCTCGTATTCATGACTACTGCAGGCTCCCTCGGAGCTACAGAAGGTCTTGCAACTGCAGTCGGCACAATTGCCGAGAAGCTGCTTCTTGCTATCTCCTGCGGTGCCGTATTCATGGGTGCTAACACTTACATCGGTAATGCTCCTAACTTCATGGTTAAGTCCATCGCCGAGGAAAACAAGATCAAGATGCCTTCATTCTTCGGTTACATGAAGTGGTCACTGCTGATTCTTGTTCCTACATTCCTTATTGACACATTCGTATTCTTCAGATAAGAAACGATAAGTGGTAGGCGCACAAAACGCCGCCCCGGGCGATTTCGCCCGGGGCTTTTTTATTGGTAAAGGCAAGGGTTTAAATATTTTTTAGCACTCTCGACATGAGAGTGCTAAATTTTTCTTGACTTTTGAAAAATACAGGGGTACTATTAGATTGTGGAGAGGAGAAAGCCTCTCCGCTTAAGGTATAGGATTAGATTAAGGGCGAACAATTTTCGCGAAGGAGGCGAAAAATATGAATATCGAAAAGTATACGCAGAATGCGCAGAGCGCCATAATGGAGGCGCAAAATACAGCAACGGTAAACGGCAATCCGACGCTGGAATGCGAGCATGTCCTGCTGGCACTTTTGAAGCAGAAGGATGGCCTTATTCCAAAGCTCATCGGGCTCATTCCGGTGCATACCGGAAGCGGTGCTGCGGGCAGCTTTGACAGCGGAAAATCAATAAACACGGAGGCCTTCACGGATAGCGTAGAAAGAATTGTCGACGGCTTTCCAAAGGTGAGCGGCGGCGCCGATCAGGTCTATGCGAGCCGCAGCTTAAGCCAGATGTTCATCCGTGCCGAAAAGGAAGCCGAGCAGATGAAGGACGAATACGTCTCGGTGGAGCACGTATTCCTTGCACTTCTCGCAGAAAAGAGCGGTGCCATGGCAAAGCTTTTTAAAGAAGCGGGAGTCACTCGAGAAAACTTCCTTACAGCACTGTCGCAGGTGCGCGGAAACCAGAGAGTTACCAGCCAGGACCCTGAGGGAAATTACGACGCACTCAACAAATACGGCAGAGACCTTGTTGAGATGGCCCGTGCGGGCAAGCTCGACCCTGTTATCGGCAGAGATAACGAAATTCGTCATACCATACAGATTCTTTCGAGACGTACAAAGAACAACCCTGTTTTAATTGGTGAGCCGGGCGTCGGCAAAACCGCGGTTGTCGAGGGCCTCGCCCAGAGAATCTTAAACGGCGATGTGCCGGAGGGCTTAAAGGACAAAACAATATTCGCACTTGATATGGGTGCACTGATCGCGGGTGCAAAGTATCGTGGCGAGTTTGAGGAAAGGCTCAAAGCGGTATTGAACGAAATTGAGAAATCCGAGGGCAGAATCCTACTCTTTATCGACGAGATTCACAACATCGTCGGAGCCGGCAAAACCGAGGGTTCGATGGATGCGGGCAACCTCTTAAAGCCAAAGCTTGCAAGAGGCGAGCTCCACTGCATCGGTGCCACGACTCTCGACGAATACAGAAAATATATTGAAAAGGATGCCGCACTCGAGCGCAGATTCCAAAAGGTGCTCGTAGATCAGCCGACAGTTGAGGATACGATTTCAATCCTCCGTGGACTCAAGGAGCGCTTTGAAATCCACCACGGTGTAAGGATAAGTGACAATGCGCTCATCGCCTGCGCCACACTTTCCGACCGCTACATTTCCGACAGATTCCTGCCGGACAAGGCAATCGACCTGATGGACGAGGCGGCCAGCAAGATCAGAACCGAAATCGACTCACTCCCTGTCGAGCTCGACGAGATAAGCAGAAAGATTATGCAGCTTGAGATTGAGCGCCAGGCTCTCTCAAAGGAAGAGGACAATGCCAGCAAGGCAAGGCTCGAGGCACTCGAAAAGGAGCTTTCCGAGCTCAAGGCTGAAAATGAAACAATGCGCGCCCAGTGGGAAGAAGAGAAAAAGAGCATTTCGGGCGTAAAGGAAGTAAAGGCAAAGATAGAGGAAACCCGCCATCAGATCGAAGAGGCAGAGAGAGCATACGACCTCGAAAAGCTGGCACAGCTCAAATACGGCACGCTGCCGGCACTCGAAAAGGAGCTTGAGGCGGCAAAGGAAAAGGCTGAAAAGGCCGAAGAAAACCGCCTTCTCAAAGAGGAGGTTGGTGAAGAGGAAATCGCGGAGGTCATCTCGGCCTGGACGGGCATCCCTGTCGCAAAGCTGGTGGAGACAGAGCGCGACAAGCTTATCCGCCTGCCTGAAATCCTGCACAAGCGCGTAATCGGTCAGGAGGAGGGCGTGCAGGCAGTAGCCGACGCAATCCTAAGGAGCCGCGCGGGACTCAGCAACGAAAACAGGCCTATCGGTTCGTTCATCTTCCTCGGCCCTACAGGTGTCGGCAAGACAGAGCTTGCGAAGAGCCTGTCCGAGGCGCTGTTCGATTCCGAGCGCAATATGATTCGTATCGATATGTCGGAGTACATGGAAAAGTTCTCAGTCTCCAGGCTCATAGGAGCGCCTCCGGGATATGTGGGATATGACGAGGGTGGCCAGCTTACCGAGGCTGTGCGCAGAAAGCCTTATTCGGTAATTCTGTTTGACGAAATAGAAAAGGCTCATCCGGATGTGTTCAACATCCTTTTGCAGCTTCTCGATGACGGCAGACTCACGGATAACCAGGGACGCACGGTCGATTTCAAGAACACGATTATAATCATGACCTCGAATATCGGCTCGGCTTACCTTACGGACAATATCCGCGAGGACGGAACCATCGACGAAAAGGTAAAGCAGCAGGTTGAGGATGAGCTCAAAAAGAACTTCAGACCTGAGTTTATCAACCGTGTGGACGATATCGTCGTGTTCAGTCCGCTCACACTGTCGCAGATTGGCGGCATCATCGATCTGCAGCTCAAATCGCTGCGCCGCAGACTGAGCGAAAAGGACATCACGCTGGCGCTCACAGACGAGGCAAAGGATTTCATCGCAAAGGAATCCTACGACCCGATTTACGGTGCGCGTCCGGTTAAGAGATATCTCCAAAAGAATCTCGAAACCATGATTGCAACCCGCATCATCCGCGGCGAAATCAAGGAGGGCGACCACGTCACGGTCGGTGTAACCGGCGAAGGCGACGAGGCAAAGCTCACATTCGAGGCCGGAAAAAACATCTAATAAAAGCGTGCAAAAACAGGAGGACTGTGAATTACCTGAATTTGAGGTAGTCGCGAAAGCGGCGAACTGCGAGCGGAGCGGTGGCGGAATCGCGCAGAACGAAGCAGATGTCGCGGGTTGCGGGAACATCGAGCTCCTTGGTGATAATTCTGTAAGGGCTGCGCTTCAATATCAGCTCCGGCAAAACGCTTATCCCGAGTCCGCTTTCGACCATGGACATAATCGCATAGTCATCGAGCGTGGTGAAGCGGATGTCGGGGTGCAAATTGTGCGCCTCCAAAAGCTCCGAAACCTCAGAGGTTTTGCCCTGCTTTAGCAGCATAAACGGTTCGTTGCAGAGTGCGGTTATTGGGAAGAGAGGCTGCTCTGCCAGTGGGTGGCCTTCCGGCAATACGGCAAGCAGTCTGTCATTGGCAAGAGATACACATTCGAGCCCCGGCGCCATTGTGCGCGGAAGGAAGCCGCAGTCAACGCGGCCGTCAGCGAGCCAGGCGTTAATTTCGGTGTAGTCGCCTATTAAGATTTCGTAGTCAATGTTCGGATAGTCGGCCTGGAAACGGCGAATAATGTTCGGCAGCCAGTGTGTGGCAACCGATGAAAAGGTACCGATTCTGATGATGCCGGCGGAAAGACCTTTCAGCTCGTCCACTGTAGATGAGAGAGTGCGATAGTCCTCGAGAATCTTCTTTGCGAGGGGAAGCAGCATTTGCCCGTCTGCAGTAAGTCGCAGGCCACCGCGGTCGCGCTCAAGGAGTGTAAGCCCCCATTCGGTTTCGAGCTCGGCTATCATCTTGCTGATGCCGGACTGCGAGTAGTTCATTGATTCGGCGGCTTTCGTGAAGCTGCCAAGCTCGGTTGTCTGTACAAAGGCTTCAATTTTTTTCATAGCGGATATATTACTAAATGTCATGCTAAAGATGTGAAATATTCTTTTTCGTTCTGAAACCATTATGCTACACTATTATTGAAGATGCAACAGAAATCTATCAATATTTTCCGAGGGAATGGGTGAAAACGTGCAGATAATGAAGACATCCGCTTCACAGGCCGAACCGGACACAAAACAGCATATATCCATAGTAAAGCGCAAGGATAGCGAGGGAACGAACGCCGGTTTTGCGGGCAGAGCGCTCAAAAAAGCAATCAGTCCTGAAACCTTCATATTTCTTGTGTTGTTTTTTGCCTTCTTCACATACCTTGGCATCACGATGGGCGTTGCGAATATGCTGAACACCATGATGAACACAGGGTACGAGCTTTTGATCCATACCGTGTTCTATATTATGGCGATTGCGGTTTTAACCGGAGCGATTGCGGGTCTTTTCTCAGAGTTCGGAGTAATTTCGCTGATAAACAAGCTCCTTTCACCGGTGATAAAGCCGTTATACGGCCTGCCCGGTGCTGCGACGCTCGGAATACTTGCGACATATCTTTCGGATAATCCGGCGATACTGACGCTGGCAGAGGACAAAAACTTCCGCAGATATTTCAAGAAATACCAGCTGCCTGCGCTTACCAATATCGGCACAGCGTTTGGCATGGGTCTTATTATAACAACCTTTATAATCGGCCTTGGCGGCATTACAGGTACCGGCGAAAGCTATCTGAAAGCGGCGCTTATCGGAAACTGCGGTGCGATAGTAGGAAGCGTTGTTTCAACCCGTATCATGCTCTTAAAGACAAAAAAGGTCTATGGAGCGGAAGCTCCTGCAATAGAGACACCTACCTCCGCAGAGGGCGCGGGCGACGAGATTCCTGAGGGCATGCGTTCGGTCAGGGCCGGCAGCATAGGCAGCCGCTTCATGGAGTCGATGCTTGAAGGCGGCAAAAATGGCGTAAATATGGGCCTTGCCATTGTGCCCGGCGTGCTTATCATCTGTACGACAGTTTTAATGCTTACAAACGGAGCGAGCGCGGACGGAACCTACACCGGCGCGGCTTACGAAGGCGTGGGGCTTCTTCCTTTCCTTGCCGATAAGATAGACTTTATATTAAATCCGCTCTTCGGCTTCTCTTCGGCAGAAGCGATTGCGGTGCCGATTACTGCTCTTGGCGCAGCCGGAGCGGCAATAGGGCTTATTCCGGGGCTTGTTACGCAGGGCCTTGCGGGCGGAAACGACATTGCGGTCTTTACGGCAATCTGCATGTGCTGGTCGGGATATCTCAGTACCCATGTTGCGATGATGGACAGCCTCCACTACCGCGAGATGACGGGGCATGCAATCCTCAGCCATACAATAGGCGGCCTCTGCGCAGGCGTTGCGGCACATTACATGTTCCTGCTTTTGTAAATGACCACCGAATAAAGTATAAAAAAGAACAGAACGCCCGGATTTAACAGTCCGGGTTTTTAAGTTTCAAAGACGCTTTCAGACTTATCTCAAATGAGGCTTTTCTTCACTATGTACATATTGCAATTTTCGCAATTTTGGAGTAAAATCGACAGTGTATGGTAAAGTAAAAAAGCCACTCAAAAGGAGGACAATTTCATGAAAAAATTATCGGTTTTAATGAGCGTTATCATGGTGCTTGCCATGGTATTCGGCAGCTTCGCAATCGCGGGCGCCGCAACATCATTTAGTGATGTGAACAGCTCGTTTTGGGCATATAACTATATCAATACCGTTTCGGAAAAGGGCGCGATAAACGGCTATCCGGACGGCACCTTCAGACCGCAGAACACAATTACCGTTGCGGAGTTTGTAAAGGTTGTTGTACAGCTTGCTAACGGCGGACAGACCATAGCGGCAACAGGCAGCCACTGGGCAAGCGGCTATATGGACAAGGCCGCAGAGCTTTGCATTACACGCGACACCACAAAGGACAAGGCAATCTTCACGACAAAGGATTACGACCGCGCCATCACTCGTGACGAAATGGCAAAGGTAGCGGTTTTCGCTGAGGGTGCAGTTTACACCTACAGCGAGGGCATCCTCGGAAAGATGGAAGAGACAAAGAACTACGTGAACTTCACAGACAGCGCAAGCTGCAGCCCGCAGGTGACACTCGCCTGCACATCCGGCCTCATGACAGGCTACAACGACGGTACCTTCAAGCCTTACGGCACAACAACAAGAGCCGAGGCAAGTGCGGTTCTGGCACGTATGGTAGTCGAGAGCCTCAGAGAATATCCGACAGCAGCTTTAGTAAACCCTGCTGAGCCTGTAAAGACTCAGATCTACGGCAGCAAATACAGCAGCACAATCAAGATGTACGCAACAGGCACGGTATATTATTATCAGTGCAGCGATCCGGCATACTTCAAGCTGACCAAGGCTGACTCCTGGAATATCGGACACAGCATCAACTTTATGAACTCTTACGATATCTATGCAGTATTCAATGACGGTACGGTTGTAAAGGGAACACCAAAGCCAAACAACAAGCAGCGCGATATTTCCTTCAACTACGGCGGCTTTGAAAAGGTAGACTACTACATGCTCATGAAGTGGGGAACAACCGCTTATGATGTATACATTCTCGAAGCAGAGAACGTAAAATAACACCGGAAATAGATTTTAATCGTATATAGCAAATAGACTATGATTATTGAAAGAAAGGGAGAGTCAATGGAAACATACGGAATCGAAAAATATGGAATCATCGCACCAAAGGCAGTTTATCGCAACTTAAATCCTGCACAGCTCACCGAAGCAGCGCTCCGCAGAGGCGAGGGCTTGCTTTGCGAAAACGGCGCACTGGTAGTAACTACAGGCAAATACACCGGCAGATCTCCTGAAGACAAGTTCATCGTAGACACGCCGGCAGTTCACGACGAAATCGCATGGGGCAAGGTCAACAAGCCTATCACCAGAGAAAAATTTGACTCCATACGTCACAAGCTTTGCGCTTATCTGCAGAACAGAGAAATCTTCATCTTCGACGGCTTTGCCGGCGCTGACAAAAAATACACTCAGAAGTTCAGAGTAATCAATGAGCTCGCAAGCCAGAACATGTTCATCCACCAGCTTCTCATCCGTCCGACTGCGGAAGAGCTCGCAAACTATGGTGAGCCTGACTACACCATCCTCTGCGCACCGGGCTTTAAGTGCGACCCTGAACTCGAGGGCATCCACTCCGAAGCTGCAATCATGATCGACTACGAAGCACACCTGATCGTAATCGCAGGCTCCGCTTACGCGGGCGAAATCAAGAAGAGCGTCTTCTCCACAATGAACTACGTCATGACAAAGAAGAACGTTCTGCCTATGCACTGCTCCGCAAACATGGATCCGGAAACAAACGAGACAGCCATCTTC
>JAEEGU010000076.1 GCA_016280485.1 Bacillota bacterium
CCCGAGGTTACGAACACCCAGATCGGGAAAAATATCGAAAAAATCTTTCCGATTGTGCTGTCGGCACCTGTCGCCATCCAAACCGCGAGGCAGACAAGCCAATTGCAAAGCACGCCAAGTACGAATGCTTTGCCAAAGGCGAGGTTGCATTTGCCCGCCGCAATCTTTACCGTCATGCCGCCGAGTAAGTCCGCACCGCTTGAAAAAAGGCCCGAATAGTACATTAGATAAGCGATAAGCACTGCGCCCACAAAGTTTCCGATGTAAACGACCACCCAGTTTCTGAGCATGGCCCCGCAGGTAATCTTTTTGTTAAGAAGCGTCGCTGTCATCAGTGCATTTCCTGTGAAAAGCTCGCCTCCTGCGAGGATTACCATGATGAGTCCTGCTGCAAACATTGCGCCTGCCAGTGCTTTTCCAAGTCCAAAGGTAAGCGGCTGCGAGAGAAGCCCGAAGGTTGCCATATTAGACCCTTCGGCGCCAAACGCAATGAATGCTCCCGCCAAAATTGCGAGCAGGAACATCTTTCCGATAGGAAGAGCCGCCTTCCCCTCGCCTGCCTTTATTGTTGCTTTTAAGATTTCATTTTTCGTCATGTTCCACCTATAAGCCTATTAAGAAAAAGCCACATCAAATGATGTGGCTATGTTTTCAACACACAGAAATCCCCGAATAACCGTCAGACCGTTAATTGACTCCCTATCAGTGATAGGTGGGTGCCCTGCACACAGGTTCTGCCTTCCCCTGGCCATAATGGGGGGCCTGACATAGACTGCGTGACGCGGAATCCCGGAGTTAAAGTGTAGGTTCAATTAAATGATCTTAACGCGAGATTCAGGAAATTTCTTATTAATATTCTACTCCTCTTCCGCCCAAAGGTCAATACCGCAGTTGGTATAAACATTCTGTACGTCGTCGTTTTCTTCGAGCAGGTCAATCATCTTGCGGAGCTGCTTGATGATGGACTTGTCTGTCGGATTGGATTCCATGCTGGGAACCTGTTCGATTTCGGAAGAAGCAAGCTCGTAGCCCGCTGCTGTGAGTGCGCTGTGCACGTCTGTATAAACCGAAGGATCGCATGTGATTTCGAAGTTGTCCTCGTTAACAACCATATCGTCTGCGCCTGCCTCGAGCATATCCTCCATCAGTTTATCCTCGTCTACGCCCTCTTTTTCAATGATTATAACGCCCTTGCGCGCGAACATGTAGGATACGCAGCCCGGTGCACCGAGGTTTCCGCCGTATTTATCGAATGTGGATCTAACCGAAGCAGTAGTTCTGTTTCTGTTGTCTGTAAGAGCGTCAACGATTACAGCAACACCGCCTGCACCGTAGCCCTCAAAGCTGAGTTCTTCGTAGGTCTCGCCTGCAAGCTCGCCTGTACCCTTCTGGATTGCTCTCTTTATATTGTCGTTCGGAACGCCTACACTCTTTGCTTTTTCAATCGCTACACGAAGAGATGCGTTGTATTCCGGATCTCCACCGCCCTTTGCAGCTACTGTAATAGCTCTTGCATATTTTGTGAAGATAGCAGCTCTTTTGCTGTCCTGAGCCGCCTTACGTCCTGCAATTGTACCGTGTCTACCCATGGAGACACCTCCTTAACTTATAATATTTAAATTTGCTTTTGCACATAGTACTCAAAAATTATACTACAACTCTTTCTTCTTTTCAAGATTTTTGTAAGCCGTACTCATCATGAGCTTTATGCGGTTTAGCTGGTTTACATCCGACGCACCCGGGTCGTAATCGACCGCTACGATGTTTGCATAAGGGTTACGTTTTCTGAGAGCCTTTAGCATTCCCTTGCCCGTCACGTGGTTCGGCAGGCATGCAAACGGCTGGAGGCATGCAATATTCTCCACCCCTCCGTCGATGAGTTCTACCATTTCGCCGGTCAGAAGCCAGCCCTCGCCGCACTGATTGCCGAGTGAGATTATTTCCTGCGCCTTTTCGGCTGTCTCCTCAATTGTGCTAGGCTGGATGAAGCGCGTGCCTTTGAGTGCTTCGCGATAAGGCTTTCTGAAGAACTCTACCGCGCGCATCAGAGCATCGTTTAAGAGCATCGTCTTCTTTGTGCCCGACAGCACCTCATGATTGAAGCGCTCGCTGTAGAAGCCGTAGTGGAAGAAGTCGATAAGGTCAAGGACTACCGCCTCTCCACCCTCTCTTTCGATGATTCCTACAAGGTCGTTGTTTGCAGTCGGATGGTATTTTACGAGGATCTCGCCTACTACGCCAACCTTTGGCTTTACCATATCCGTATGGATAGGAAGCTCATTAAAGCGCTTTGCGATTTCCTTCATCAGCTTTTTATATTCGCGCATGCTGCCGGTCTTCATGATTTCGGTAGCCTTTGCATTTAATTCCTCGTAGAGCGCATTCGCAGAGCCCGGCTCTATCTCGTAAGGACGAGTTGCGTAGAGCACCTTCATGAACATATCGCCAAAGATTAGTGCCATAACCGCACGCTTAAGTACAGCAGGTGTGAACTTAAAGCCCGGATTGCTCTCAAGGCCTGCCATGTTAACGCTGATTACAGGAACTTGCTCCATTTTGAGGTCCTTTAATGCTTTACGAAGGAGCGCGATATAGTTTGACGCTCTGCACTGGCCGCCCGTCTGCGACATAAATACCGCGGTCTTGTTAAGGTCGTAATTTCCCGATTTGAGACCCGCAATTATCTGTCCGAGTGAAACTATCGTAGGATAGCATGCATCGTTATTGATGTATTTAAGGCCCTCCTCAACCGCGTTTTTGGTAACGCTCGGGAGCAGCACCGCATTGTAGCCGCAGTGTGCCATCGCAGGCTCAAGGAGCCTGAAATGAATCGGCGACATCTGAGGAATCAGGATAGTGTAATCCTTTCTCATTTCCTCAGTGAAGACCCTGCGCTCATAGCCGCTTTCATCGTCTATATGTTTAATCTCGTTACGCGCTCTCTCGCCGATAGCCGCCTTTAGAGACCTGATTCTGATCTTTGCGGCACCGAGGTTCGAGCCCTCGTCGATTTTAAGTACCGTATAGAGCTTGTTGTGCTTTGAGCAGATTTCCTGTACCTGGTCGGTTGTAACCGCATCCACGCCGCAGCCAAAGCTGTTGAGCTGGATGATTTCAACATCGTCCGTGGTGCCGACGAATTCCGCCGCCTTGTAGAGTCTGCTGTGGAACATCCACTGATCAAGAACTCTGACAGGTCTGGGGAGCTTCCCAAGGTGAGCCACGCTGTCCTCGGTGAGAACCACCATATCAAACTGAGTAACGAGTCTGTCTATACCGTGGTTGATTTCGGGATCGAGGTGGTATGGCCTGCCAGCCAGCACGATTGATTTTTTGCCGTGTGCTCTTGCAAACTTTAATGCCTCTACGCCCTTCTTTCGGATTTCCTCCTTGAAGGCTGTATCCTCTTTACGTGCAGCCTGTACTGCAGCCATAATGCGCTGCTTTGTGAGGCCGAACTCTCCGAATACCTTTGCAAGCTCTCTTACCAGATTGCTGTCATTGTCATAAGGCAGGAACGGATGCAGGAAACGCACATTGTGCTCCTCGAACACATCGTCCATATTGTTTGCGATTACCTCCGGGTAAGTCGCTACAATCGGACAGTTGTAATGGTTTGGAGCTGTATCGTCCTCTGAGCGCTCGTAGTTTATGCTAGGATAGAATATGAATTTAATTCCATCGTTTACAAGCGCCTTTATATGACCGTGCACCAGTTTTGCCGGATAGCACGCCGTATCAGAGGAAATGGTATCCATGCCCGATTCATATATTTTCTTTGAAGAAAGCGGCGAAAGGATTACTCTGAATCCGAGATCCGTCAGGAAGGTAAACCAGAACGGATAGTTTTCGTACATATTGAGCACCCTCGGTATACCGATGGTCGCAATCGCTTTGCTTTCAGGAATAGGCTCATAGCTGAAGAGCCTCTCATATTTGTATTTGAAGAGGTTTGGCAGAATCGAGTTTTCTGTCTGCTTGCCCTCGCCCTTTTCACATCTGTTACCTGTGATGAAGATGCTGCCGTCGTTAAACTTGCTGATGGTCAGCATGCAGCTGTTTTCGCAGCCCTTGCAGCGGCTATGCGAATTTGTTACCTCAAAATCATCAAGCTTTTCAGGTCCGTAGATGGTGCTGGGTTCACCGTCATCATTTCTCATGGCAATGAGAGCCGCACCGTAAGCACCCATGATGCCTGCAATGTCGGGACGCACAACCTCGCGCCCGAGGATTCTCTCGATGCTGCGAAGGATTGCATCATTTAAGAATGTGCCGCCCTGTACAACGACCTTTTCGCCCGCTTCCTCAGGGTTACGGAGCTTGATAACCTTGTATAGAGCATTACGAATAACCGAATAGGACAGTCCTGCGCTGATGTCACCGATGCTCGCACCCTCTTTCTGGGCCTGCTTTACCTTTGAGTTCATGAAAACCGTGCAGCGTGTGCCAAGGTCCACCGGGTTCTTTGCAAAAAGTGCTTCCTGTGCGAAATCCGGCACCTGCATGTCCACGCTCTTTGCATAGGTCTCGATAAAGGAGCCGCAGCCCGAAGAGCATGCTTCGTTGAGCATGATGTTGTAGATGGCGTTATCCTTTATCTTCATGCACTTCATGTCCTGGCCGCCGATGTCGAGGATGAAGTCTACGCCCGGCAGGAATTCTTCAGCCGCTTTGTAGTGTGCCATCGTCTCAATTTCGCCGTAGTCGACCTTGAGTGCCGCCTTAATGAGGCCTTCGCCGTAGCCGGTAACGGTGGCCTTGGCGATGTGTGCTTCTTTAGGAAGTATGCTGTAAAGCTCGCGCAGCATCGTGATGGTGGCATCGATTGGCTTGCCTTCGTTGCCCTTGTAGAACGAGTATAGCAGGTTCTTGTTTTCGTCGATGAGTGCAGCCTTTGTGGTGGTCGAGCCCGCGTCGATTCCAAGGTACACCTTGCCCTTTGCGGAGCTGAGTTCTCCGCGACGGATTTTATCCCTGTCGTGACGCGTACGGAATGTATCGTAATCCTCCTGCGACTCGAAAAGCGGAGCGAGGTATTTTGTTTCGCTCATCATTTCAGGGGTCGCGGTAGTGATTCTTTCAATTAATTTATCAATGTTCTGAACCGGATGCTTCAAAGACAGCATTGCCGCACCGATTGCGACGAAATACTGGCTGTTATCGGGGAAAATGACGTTTTCAGGCTTAAGCTCGAGCGTTTCGATAAAGCGCGCACGAAGCTCCGAAAGGAAGCTAAGTGGCCCTCCGAGGAAGGCTACGTTACCGCGAATCGTACGGCCGCACGCAAGTCCGCTGATGGTCTGATTTACAACCGCCTGGAAGATGGAAGCCGCAAGGTCGGAGATAGCCGCACCCTCGTTGATGAGAGGCTGGATGTCGGTTTTTGCAAATACTCCGCAACGAGCCGCAATCGGATAGATGATTTTATAGCCCTTTGCGGCCTCGTTAAGGCCCGCAGCATCGGTGTTAAGGAGCACCGCCATCTGGTCAATAAAAGCACCTGTACCACCGGCACAGGTTCCGTTCATGCGTTGTTCGATTGTTTTATCGTAAAAGGTAATCTTGGCGTCCTCGCCGCCAAGCTCGATAGCAACACTTGTTTCCGGAATCAGTTCTTCTACTGTTTTTGAGCAGGTAACAACCTCCTGCTCGAACGCTACATCAAGGAGCTTCGAAAGTGACAATCCACCCGAGCCTGTGATGCAGGCGTTGATTTCGGAAAGGTCTATACCCTTTGCGGTAAGGTCGTCCTTCATTTCGCGAAGGAGCTCTTCGACCTTTGAGAAGACACTGGACATGTGCCTTTCGTATCTGCTGTAGATGATTTCACCGGATTCATTTAATAAAACAAGCTTTACCGTAGTGGATCCAACGTCAATACCTAGTTTGTTCAATTCATTACCTCTTTTATTAAAGTTAAATACAACTCATTCTAACATACGAGTTTAACTTTCACAATATATATAGGTAGAAAAAATCAAATTTAGTTTTTTAGAGGGATGGTTTTAATCTCGTGCTTCATTATCCACGCAAAGCCGCAAACCGACCAGATCCCGCCCATTATCTCGGCAATCGGGAACGCAAACCAGACCGCATTTAAGCCGAAATTGGTGATTAAGATATAGGCAATCGGAATGATTCCGAGGAGCTGTCTTATTACAGGCGACATAACGGACAAAAAGCCGTGGCCGGTTGCCTGGAAAAGTGTGATGCTCATGATACAAAAGCTTGCAATCATAAAGCTCCAGGATATCGTTTTGAGCGCCGGAATGCCTATTGCGAGCATCTCGGGACCTGCGCTGAACATACGAAGCAGAGGCCCCGGGAAGAGCTGAAATATTACAAAGCCCATTGTCATATAACAGAATGCTATTAGAAATGCATAGTTAAATGCCTTCATCATACGCTCTCTGTTTCGCGCTCCGTAGTTAAAGCCGATGATAGGCATCGTACCCTGATTCATACCGAAAATCGGCATGAAAACGAAGGTCTGAAGCCTGAAATACGAACCGATTACGGCAACTGCGGTCTCGGAGAATTTAACCAGTATTCCGTTCATAAAGAGCAGCATAACAGATGTGATAGACTGCATTACAATCGCCGAAAGTGCCACCGAATAGATATCCTTTAATATGGCGCTTTCGAACTTGAAGCCCTTTATATGAATGATAAATACATCGTTATGGCGCTTTAGAGAAATCGCGTTGATTACGCAGGAAAATACCTGCCCGAGAACCGTTGCAATTGCTGCACCTTCAATACCAAGCTCCGGAAGCGGTCCGATACCGAAGATAAAAAGCGGGTCGAGAATTGTATTCATAACCGCGCCCGTAAGGGATGCAATCATAGGCAACTTCATTTTGCCCGTCGCCTGGAACAGCCTTTCAATCATGATGGTCGTCATGACGAAAATCGATCCGATATTTACGATTCTGAGGTAATGAAGTCCTCCCGAAAGGATATAAGGCGTGCTTGTGTATGCGCGAAGATAAATCCCGGCAAAGAAAATGCCGAAGATCGCGAATATAATCCAATTGAGCACAGCGAGCCTCATCGCGTGATTAGCTACCTTTTGAGCCTCTTCTATTCTGCCTGCGCCAAGGCGCCTTGCCATAAGCGAGTTTACGCCGACTCCCGTACCTACCGCAAAGGCCACGTTTACCATCTGAATCGGATAAGCGTAGGTCACCGCCGAGAGCGCATCCTCACATATCATGCCGACAAAAATACTGTCGATGATGTTGTAAAGCGCATTTACCATCATTGACAGGATTGCAGGCCAGCTCATCGACAAAAGCAGCTTTCCCACAGGCTCATAGCCCATTCGGTTTCTTTTTAATGTTTCTTCGTTTTTTGATTGTAAATTTTCCATTATTATACTGTTTTCCTTCATAAAAAGAGATATGAGCCGGCCCTTTCGGACTGAATCATATCATCTTTAAATTCTTTTAACTTTGGGTATTCTATAAGCCGGGTTCTGTATTAGACAATCATCTATCTCGACGCACCGTTGCCGATGCGCTCAAGCGACCTACCTACCGGGCAGCGACGGGCCGCCGCCTTTTGTGCCCTCTTTTGGTCTTGCTCCGAGTGGGGTTTACACGGCAGATGCATCTCTGCACCCCCGGTGAGCTCTTACCTCACCATTTCAACCTTACCACAGCCTAACTGTTTCGGCGGAATGTTTCTGTTGCACTTTCCCTATAGTTACCTACGCCGGACGTTATCCGGCACCCTCGCCCTGTGGAGCCCGGACTTTCCTCATACCAAACGGCACGCGATTGTCTGGATACCCAAAGTAATAAATATTATATTTGACGCATCGTCCAATGTCAAGCAAAAGCCTTTTATTCATAGCGTAACGCTTCGATTGGATCGAGCCTTGCAGCCTTTTTCGCCGGGAACACACCGAAGAGCAGTCCCACAGCCGCAGAGAACAGCACCGCAATCAGAACGGTAAACGGATTAATAACCAGTCTCATATGAGTTACAGCCATTCCGATTCCGGCTATTCCGATGCCCAGCGCCGTTCCGATGATA
>JAEEGU010000077.1 GCA_016280485.1 Bacillota bacterium
CGTGTCTTCCGAGGAGCTGCGTGGTCTCCTGCGGCCTTAACCCACAGCAGAGCATGAAGAGGACCCATAAGCCTCTATCGTCCTTATCAGCAACCGCAAAGATGGTTTCCCTCTCTTTTTCGGTAATCGCTCTGTGGCTCCCGGCTTCTCCACGGGGCACTTTTAGCTTAACTGTCGGATCCGACAGAATTAAATCGTTATCTACCGCCGCTCGGAAAATTTCTCCCATGACTCCCTTGACCCTCTTTAGGTGATAAGAGCTGCACCCGGTAAGCCCATTCAGGACACGCTGGCAATGCACCGGCTTTATAGACTTAATCTGAATAGACCCAAGGGCAGGAATTAGCGTCGTGTGCACCACTCCGGCAACGGTCCGATAAGTGATAGGCTTCACGGCGGGCTTCTTGTACGTCAAGAGCCACTCCTCAGCCCACACCGAAAACAGCGCGGAGCCCGAGATAGTTCTTTTCCCTTCCTCAAGGTCTCTGAGGCGCATAGCAGCCTTAACCTCAAGCTCTCGTTCGCTCTTAGCGGTTATCTCATATCTCTTCCCTTCAAATGTGAAGGTTTTTCTGTATCTCTTATTTTTCTTCTCTTCCACTTAAAAACTCCCACATTTCCATGTACTCGAGCAAACGCTTCTTTTGCTCTTCTCCAAAATGCGAATAAACCTCTATAATCCTCTGCTCGTCATCGTCTAGGAAGAAGTATCCATCTGGCACGACATTGTAAGTCTCCACCAACCGAGATTTAGGAACATTAAAAACTTTTGCCATCATTTCAACCTTGTCCATTCTCGGATATGTCACGCCATTACACCAATTGCACACCGTTGTATAAGGCACGCCAATCTTATCCGCGAGGTCCCTTCGCGACATACCGTTTTTGTAAAGCAAATCGTTTAAGTTCTTGGAAAATTCCCTTTTCAAATCGTCACTCATATCTATACCTCCATACACTCTGTATTCATTATATCGGTCATTGATAATAAAAATCAACCGTATAACGAAACTATTTTCCAACAAAAAGAAAAAAAGTGCTTGACATTACCGAATAAAGGTATTATGATTAAGCTGACACCGAGAAAAGGTAATTTTGAAAAGGAGGATACCGTTTAATGTTTACATTAAGAGCTTGCCGAGTGAACAAAAATATTACACGCGAAGAAGCTGCGCAGAGAGTCGGAGTATCAACAAGAACTCTCCAGAATTATGAAGAGGGCATGACCTTTCCGCCTGTAGATGTAGCAAAGAAGCTACTCGAATTATACGAGGTAGGATGGAACGATGTCGACTTCTTAATTAAAGAAGCGTAGCTTATTTTTTTACGGTCAAATTACCGTTAAAGGGTAATAAGGGAGAGAAAAATATGGATAAACAGTCACTAATGAGAGCCATGACCCAGGCAAACGACGGAGCAGCACTCTTAACTGTTGCTCAGATAGCCAGGTTCAGAGGCGAA
Source organism: Bacillota bacterium (assembly GCA_016280485.1). Lineage (GTDB taxonomy): Bacteria > Bacillota > Clostridia > Peptostreptococcales > Anaerovoracaceae > UBA3871. Next base: position 1,462 of record JAEEGU010000077.1, read on the forward strand.
CACGCAAACACGACGTCGAGATTCCTTCGTGGACTGGAATACACGACCGAAGGAAAGAAGCGGCTCTACTTCGTAGGAGACGTCGCGAACAGAATATTGGAGCACCGAGTAATAGGAGGATGAAATGTACTGCAAGATACTCAAAGCGTGGACGGAATGCAACGCAGACTGCCTGAGAGAGAACTGCATCAACGCAGAGTACACGAAAGAAATCTTCGACGATGAAGAGGAAGACGACAAGGAATAACCATTAAGGAGGGTAAAAATGAGAGTTTACAGAAGAATCGAAGAAAACGTAGAAGCATTCAGAATCGGCGATGTGATAAACTTCACGCTCACAACAGGCGAAAAGGTCGAGGCGATGGCAATGCGAGAAGAAAAGGACGGCACGCTGTTCGTGACAGTCGACTGCCTAAGAGATGAGAGGCGCATGAATGAAAGAGCCACCACAAAGGGAGGCTACGAAAAGAGCGAGCTCCGCAAGGTGCTGAACTCCGAAATCTACGATACGTTCCCGGAAGATATCAAAGAGAAAATGGTGCCTTTCGCAAACGGAGATTTCCTGAGACTCCTCACAGAAGATGAAGTATTCGGCGATGAAAGGCTGGAGCCAATGAATAACAGACGCAACAGAATTGCGGACAGAGGCGCCGGATCGGACGAGCTCGAATGGTGGTGGCTTCAGGATGTGTATTCCGCCGCGGCCTTCGCTCTTGTCACCAACTCCGGCCGTGCGGACTGCAACACCGCATCCTATGCTGATGGCGTGCGCCCCGCTTTCAAAATCAATATCTAAAATCTCCCGCGCTTGCGCGGGGTAAAGGAGGGAGAGACATGAGAATGCCAATTCAACTTGGCCGCTGCAAATACTGCGGAAAAGAAGTCACAATCGAAGCGGAGTCAAGATACGACGCCGACCAAGAGGTCACAGAAACGTGTGAATGCCCGGGGGCTTCCCGGCACCACAGATTCGAAAAGGCACATGAGAGCCTTGATATCTTGGAAGCAGACCTCAGAAAGACTGATGACATGGCCGTAAAGGCGGTTCAAAAGATGCGAACCGACCTTCGCAAACTTGAGCAGGTGGCTATATGAGGTTCTATGAACAGGTGGAGTATGAAAGAGCATACGAGCGACAGTCGAAGGCAATTCACAAGCTGCTTGAAGGTCAGCTGACACCGACCAAAGAGCAGTATTTGAAAGGAATCCGAAATGAAACGAATAAAAATCCTAATGTTTATTATTACACTCGCGCTCATGGGCATCATCGTCCTCTGCTCTACGAGCCAACCTGCAGCGGAGGCGGAGGAAATAGTTGAGGCTGCAGAGTTCGCAGAACCTATCCCGGAAGCTGAAAAGGAACAGTTCGGCATCAAGATAGAGCCAATCGGCGTGTACAGAATCACACACTACTGCGCGTGCTCGAAATGCTGCGGAAAGTCGAACGGCATCACCGCCTCCGGGACGGTAGCCACCGAAGGGCGCACTTGCGCCATGGAAGGGCTTCCAATCGGAACGCAGGTGCTTGTTGTAGAGACCGGCGAAATACTGACCGTCGAGGACCGGTTCGGGGATCCCTCGAAAACCGACAGGATGGATATATTTATAGAGGACCACGACCGAGCGCTCGCTCTCGGAACCTACGAAAGCGAAGTGTATATCGTGGAGTATGGAGAAGGAAAATGCTTTTAGAATGCAAAGGCTGCGTATTTAGCCAGGCACCCAAAACAGAGCTTCCCTGCATCGAGTGTTCGAGAGCATACAATGACCAGTACAGCGAATGCCATGTGATAGATGAAGATAAGGAGGCCGAGGAATGAAAATCAAAACAAGCGTAACAGAGATAGAATGTACGGCTAATGAATTAAGGCAGAGTAACGCTTTATCGGATGGAATTTACAATATACTACGAGGATGTTTTAACAATATGACTTCCGATTGTGAGGATTATATAGAAGATGAAGAACAGGCAGAGATTGAGCCACAGGAAAGCGAGGAAGAAGAATGAGCGAAAATAGAATAAACAATCCAAAAGGAAAATTAGGACAGCTCTTATGCAGACACAAGCATACGAATTGGTATCAACCACAAACGAAGTTCTTTCATCTACAGGGCGAAACACACCATCTTGTTTGTGAAGACTGCGGAAAAGTTCTTGATAAACGCTTCGTAAGATACAGCGAAGATTAAAAAGGAGGTTGAAGAATGAGGCTAATTGATGCCGACGCACTGAAAGAGTGCTTCAGCGACGATACTTTCAAGAACCGCATGGTAAAGGTCATAATTGACCGCCAACCGACAATCGACCCGGAAAAAACATGTACGTATAGCGGGAAAAAGGTAACCGAAGCTTGTGCTAATTGTGGCCGGTTTTTAGACGGCACATACTACAGGCCGTGCGACGAAGAATATGACAATGTTTGATAAAACAAAAACGTGCAAAGGCTGTCCGGATAGATGCGCTGAACCAAATTGTCATACCGATTGTGAAGGGTATCTTGCCAGGCAGCAGAACAAGCCTCGCTTTTCTGAGGCAGACCAATACTGCAAAGATAGAACGCGCAAAATTAAAGACGCTTGGGTAAAGACGAAACAAGAGAGGAGAAGAAAGTGAGAACCTATATTAGCGGTGGAATCACCGGGAAGAAAGATTATCTCGAAAAGTTTATTGCAGCAGAAGAAGAGCTGCGAAAGGAATACGGCGATGTTGAAATCGTAAACCCTGCATACATGTCAAAAACCATCGATTGCTTCAGTCACAAGAAACAGGTCGAGTTCTGTTTTGAGCTGCTGAAGGAATGCGACGCCATCTACCTCTTGGAAGGGTGGGAAGAGAGCTACGGAGCTCAGGCAGAATATGGCTATGCGGTAGCAGCCGGAATTATGATAGTCGAGCAAAGCCGCTTTTTATTGCCAAGAAAGAAGGAAATGACATTCAAGATGAGAAAGTGCGAAATTTGCGGCAAGGAGTTCACCCCGAAGGCAGGAAACGCGAAGTTCTGCTCGGAGGAATGCCGAAAACAGCGTGAGAAGTTCTACTTCGAGAACCGGAAACCACGCAAAAGAGAACCGGAACCAAAGCCAAAAGAAAAGGTAAGACCATCCAAAGCGTTCGACATCGAAGCTGAAGCCAGAAAAGAAGGCAAACATTATGCAGATATTCAAAAAGAACAGACCTTAAAAATGGTCGGAAAGGTAGAGACATGTTAGAGAGAGTAAACGAGCTTCTCAATGAAGAAGTCAGCGGCAGCAGAGAGGCGGCCATCGCTCCATACGTCAAAGAGACACTGCTCCAGTTCGCCGAAGCAGAGCCGGAGTTCGCGCAAGCGATTGTGCAAAAGGACGGGAGCTTCGCCGAATGCTGCAAGGAATGCGTTAAAAATGCGAACAGCCACATTTCAGACAAAGATGTGTACGAGGCTGCGGCCAAATACTACTTCCCGGGAGCGACGGTCAAGTTTGAAATGACCATCAACCTTGTCGGAGAAGCCGAAAAGCCAAACCTTGTCATAGATTTCACCGACTTCTGTTAGGAGGCGTGACATGTATTTGAGAGAGATAAAGAAATACCCTGGCGGAGCCCCAAAGCCTCGCCCGAAAGATATCGAAGATATCGAAGACAAGTTCACTAAATATGTTTTCTATAAAAACGAAAAAAAGGCGGTCCACGTGATCACGACATGTTGCCACCGGGACACTTACATCGACAACATGCCGAGGTTGCTTAAACCGAACCTTAGACTATTCTTAAACTACCACAAGCACAATGCCGAATTGCCATGCCCTCTTTGCGGGAAACTAGCCACGGTCAAGGCTATGGGCAGAGTGTCGAATAATTTATACGAAGCGTGCTTGTTCGCCATACTCACCCGGAGGGAAAGCGATATCTATTCAATTTATGCGTGGGCACACCGGCGCGGTCTCGAAAAGGATGTATCTGTTCATATAGAGCAGGTATGTAAATACCAGCCGGGCAAAGTCACCGCATACGAAAGGTCATGGTGCACCGGAGATTTTCGCAAAACCGTGTACTCAAAATACAACTTCAAAAGCCTACCTGAAGAATGCAATCCTCTTTACACGATAGGAATGGATAACCTCGCAATGACTCCGTTCAAGTACATCCCATTTCACGAACGTAAAATATCAAGGCAGCTCTGCCTTGCGGCGTTTTACCCGAGTCAAATGGAAATGCTCCTAAAGCTCGAATGGGATGGCATCGTACGGGACATGCTGTTCAACCGCCGAAAAAACGCAGCTATTTTCGACTGGGATGCCAAAGACCCGAAAAAGGCATGGAAAATCTCAAAAGAAATGATGCGCGTCGCGCAAGATAACGACTTCAACCACTATCCGTGGGCCCTCCGAGAATGGCTGAAATGGAAAAAGGTAGACAACCGAATCACCATTGAAGACATGAAATGGCGCGCTTGGCTCGAAATGACAAAGAAATTACCGATAAAGGTGAATACTTACGAGCTGTTGAAGTATTGCAAGAAACTGCCGAAGGCTGACTGCCAGACATGGCTATATAAGGACTATATCGAAATGGC
>JAEEGU010000078.1 GCA_016280485.1 Bacillota bacterium
GAGGGTGGAAAGAGCCTCGACGATTTACTCTATACAGGCAAGGGCAACAGCGTAACCGAGACCGTTATCGAAAACCCGGGCAAGGCACTCCTCGCGGGTGCTGCGGCTGTGGGTCTTGCAGCGGTTGCTATTTCAAAAGCTACAAAAAAGGGTAATGAGAAATAAAATCCAATATGGAAATCAAACAAAAGACAGGGTGAAAACCCTGTCCTTTTTATTGCCTGATAAATACTGTCAATTTTTTTGCTTCTTTACTATCCATTATCCTCTCGTGTACTATTTTACTTCCGCAGACAACTAAACAACGCTATAAATCTCATCCGCGCTCGGTGGAGCGATTTCTTCAATTTCACCGGTGGTGCGACGAAGTTTCGGCGTATCACCTTTTTTAGTAATTTCACCTATGCAGGTAAGCTCTATGCCGGCATCCCGCATCGCTTCTTCCATAGCCTTTGCGCCTGCAGGCTCTGCTAAAATCAGCATTGAGCCTGATGAAATCATGCGCAGAGGATTAAAGCCATAGTGCGTCGCAAGCTTCTTTGTAATGTCCGAAAGAGGCATTTTCTCTTCGTAAAGCAAGCAGCCGCAGCCCGAAATGCTACACATCTCCCAGACCGCGCCAAGCACACCGCCTTCGGTGATGTCGTGCATGCCGTGAGTGCCGATTTTTCCGGCAATCACGCCCTCGCGCACCACACTTACACTGTCGAGCATAGCGTGGGCCTCTGCCGTTTCGGCCTCGGTCAGAATACTGCCCGCCACAAGCTCTTTGCCGTGCTCTCCGGCTATGATGCCGGTGCCCTCGAGAGCGAGCTTTTTCGTAACGTAAATGAGGTCACCCTCCTGCATGGTCTTCGCGCTCTGGCTGCCGCCCTTTATCGCGCGTCCAAACGCGGTGGAGCAGATGACAGGCTGATTTACGGCGCGGGTTATCTCGGTATGTCCACCGGCAATCTGAACCTCGCAGGCTGCTGCGGCCTTTGCGGCCTGCTTCATTATGGTCGCGATGTCTTCTTCTGTGGTGCCTTCAGGCAAAAGCACGGTGAGGAGAATCGCCACCGGCTGCACGCCGTTTGATGCGATGTCGTTACAGGAAATATGAACGGACAGTCTGCCGATATCTGCGATGCTTGCGGTTATCGGGTCGGTGCTCACAACGCACTCGAGTTCCCCGAAATCCAGCACCGCGCAGTCTTCACCTATGCCGGCGCCGGTTGTGACCTCGGACCTTTTGTATATGATATTGTCGAAAATAATCTTTTGCAGTATTTCGCTGTCAAGCTTTCCTATTGGTAGTTTCATATTTTCTCTCCAAGTTTTACAGGTATTTCGAAATCGGGAGCCGTAGGCCCGGTTTTAATCATGTTCTTTGCGCCGGCGCGTACCAGCACCACAATCGACGAGCCGCCGTACTCAAAATAACCCTTTTCCGTGCCCTTTACGGCGCTGTCACCTATCTTACAGGGGTGGTTTGAAATCTTTCCGACCAGAAGCGCCCCCACCTCCATCTGAACTATATCTCCGAGCACGCCGTTTTCAATGACCACGTACTCGCGGCTGTTTTCTATAAAAACAGGGAAATTATCGTGGCAGACAGGCTTTACCGAATGGAGGATGCCCTCTACACGGCGCTTTGCCTTTATGCGGCCCGAGCAACAGTAGGAATATCTGTGGTAATGGGCAGGTGTCAGCCTAAAGATAAGTGCTGTGCCGCCCGCAAACTCCTCCGCAAGCTCAGAATCGCGCAGAAGCGTGCCAATGCTGTATACCGTATTTTTTATTCTAAACTCCGGCACCCCGCCGCCCTCAATCGGTGAAACTGTCAGGAGTCCGTCGGACGGAGCAACTATTTCGCCCTCGCAGATTTCACGCCTGCCCTCTTTTATTTTGCGCGTGAAAAACTCGTTAAACGAGCGATATCCGCCCTCCGGCATCTCGTAATCCGCCAGGGATATGCCGTTCTTTTCGGCGAAGCTCACCGCAATCCCCGCAGAAAGCGGAGATGAAAGAAAGCCGGCCGCCGCTTTTGAAACAGCCGGGCTTACAAGAGGGCGCAACAAAAACCGCCCTAGGGCGGTTCCGTATAAAAAATCTATGCTTTTGCTTTCACTTTTGGTTCTTTTCATCATAATATTCCGGTTCCGGAGAGAACGAAAATCAAAACAAACATTCCGATACCGATTATAACCAGTGCCAGCTTTCCGGATTTCTTAGGCTTGTGAAGCTCGATGCCGCTTACAAAGCCGACCGAAAAGATCATCATGATGGCGCGGTAAACTGCGTTTAAGCTGATGCCCGGAACGAAGTATTCCGTAACTCCCTTGACCACGAAAAAGATAGGCAGGACTACCGCTATTACCGTTACCGGCACTCCCAGATATATCTCTCTGTGGCCCTCCTCGTTATGCTGGCGATCAAGCTCCTGAACGTTGAAATACGAAAGACGAATCAGCGCGCAGAGCACGTAGATTGCCGTAAGGAGCGTAGTCAGCGTATCGCCGTGCAGGTTCATGTATACAAAGATTGCCGGCATTACGCCAAAGCTTACAAGATCGCACATGGAGTCAATTTCGATTCCGAAATGCTTTTCATAGCTGTTGCGTTCACGCGTCGAAGCCACGAGACCGTCGAACATGTCGCATATTCCCGCGAACATCAGACAGATTATCGCTGTCGTGAAGTCATTTCTGATGGATGCTAAGATTCCGACAAACGCAAAGAGCATGCCTATATATGTAAGTATAACCGTGTAGTTGTAAAAACCTATTACTTTCTTTTTTTCCATATTTGCCTTTCTATATCATGCCGAAGATTAAGCTGTAAGCCAGTATGCACCAAGGCTTTCCGAGGATTATAATCCAGATGAAGCGCTTTCTGTCCATCTTCATCATTCCGGAGAAATAACAAAGGAAATCGTCCGGAAAGAGAGGGAGCAGTGTTGCCACAAAGAGGAACACATCATAGGATTTTTTCGCTTCGATCTTTGCTTTCCATTTGTTATAAAGCCTTTCGGAAAACAGTGCCGTAACCAGGTCCTCGCCGTAGCGCCTCGCCAGAAAATACGCCGCAATGGAGCCCGAGGATATGCCTATGTAGTTGCATATAAAGCCGGTCCATGTGCCAAAGCTGATTGCCCCCGCGATGCAGCCCAGATAACCCGGAACCACAGGGAAAACAACCTGAAATGCCTGGAATATCGTGAGAATCACCGGTCCCCAAATGCCAAAGCCGTCCATCAGCGCCTGATATTCATCTACAGAATTAACATGGCGCCCGAAAAGGAAGTCGACAAAGTAGAGCAATATCGCAATCAGGGCGATTATTACCACTACCTTTACACGTCTGACGTTGTTCTGATTTATCCTCTGCGCCAAGAACCTGTCCTCCAATCACGCCCTTTATTATAGCATAAAATTTATACCCTTGTCGAATTTGAAACCCTTGCTATCTCCTGTCATTAAACAAATAGTATGAAATGTCCCCATTTCCGCCCGGCTGTACGAAATAGCTGTCGTTTTTCGCCGCTCTGCGAACCAGGGTGATTGTGTAGATATACATTACGACCACCAGCCCGATGAAGCCAAAGGCAAGGTCTGAGTCGACAGTTGCGAAGAAGTCATACGCTCCGTGCCACAGCGCCGGAATGATGACTGCCGCCTTTCTTAAGGCCGCCGCCTTTGCCGCATGGCCCTCCGTTTCGAAGCGCTTTGCGCGGCCGTAGTAGATGCCCATGATGGCGCCAAAGCACGCATGTCCCGGCACCGCTGTTACCGCACGCATAAGTCCCACGCTGAGCCCCATCATTCCCACGTAGCCGAGGTTTTCGATAAGGGCAAACGAAAGCGAAGCAATAACGCAGTAGACAACCCCGTCGAACTCACAGTTAAACTCGCGGCTTTGCCATGTGACGCGCCTCATAAAGATATACTTTGAAAGCTCCTCCGACAGCGCTATTACGATGAAATTATCGAAAATAAGCCAGTTTAGCGAGTTCTCCCTGAAAAACAGCGGCAGCACAAAGCTTTCGCCGACCGTCTCCAGCGCTATAGCCACCGGAATCGCCAGTGCTCCGACAATGATTATGCGCAGCAATAGGCCCAGAGACTCCTTTTCCAGCTTGTCCGCTCTGTATATTACTATCATCAGTATTACGGCAGGCGTAATCGCTACCGCAGAAGTGATTGAATCCATATTTTCTATCCCTCGACAATCTCGTGAATGACGCCGCTGCGACGCGCAAACTCCGCCTCGGATTTCTGCATCGTCTCACACTTGATTGAATAGTAAATCTTGATCTTAGGCTCCGTTCCCGAAGGTCTTACAGCCATCCAGGAGCCGTCCTCGTATATGTATTTCAAAACATCGGATTTAGGCAGACCATCGCAGCCCTTTGAATAATCCTTTACCTCGGCGATGCCGCTCATGAGACCCTTTCCGCGCTTTCTGAGCTCCGC
>JAEEGU010000079.1 GCA_016280485.1 Bacillota bacterium
AGATGCCATGTCAGGGTAGAGCTTTTGCATGTCGTCATTTTGCACGCACTTGCCCGCTCCTGCGCCGTGGCAGTACTCGCAGGCGAGGCAGCCGTTAATCTTCATGGTGCCTACGTTAAAAACTGTGACTTCGTGGCCGGTGCTTTCTGCGCCTTCCTTGAATGCGGCAACAAGTGCTGCGGTGTTGCCGGTTTTTCTCGGGCTTCCGTTTAATACCAGGATTTTCATTTTGCGTCTCCTTTCATGGGTTATACCTCGTTTTCAGTGTGCTCCGATAGATATTATTCGAACTCGGCTTCGGTGAGACCGGATTCTTCGCCTATTTGTTCATGCATTTTATGTGCTATGCCTCGTAGAACGTGTAGCCGTTTTTGCCGTTGTTCTTGGTCTCGTAGAGGGCCTTGTCGGCGTGCTCGAACAGCTCGCGGAGGTCGACTGCTTCCCTGCCGTAGGCCGCGCCTATGCTGACCGAAACAGGCTCGTCGCATTCGTTTTCCTTGGTGGCAAGCTCCTTTTGAATCTTTTCAAACTTTTTCGCGATTAATTCCTTGTGATCCTGGCCCTTTTCTATGTCTGTCATGATTACAACGAACTCGTCGCCGCCGATACGGCAAATATAGTCGCCTACGCGGAAGCTGTGCTTGATGACATCTGCCACCTTTTTGAGAACCTCGTCCCCAACATCGTGACCCATGTCGTCGTTGTACTGTTTGAAATCGTCTATGTCAAGCATGACAAAGCAGGTGTTGTTGAGATCAAGCTTTGACAGCAGCGCCTCGTAGCCGGTGCGGTTGTAAACATCCGTCAGCTCGTCGTGTGATGCCTTGTAGCTCAAATCGCGCATATTGAGTCTGTAGTCGTCGAACATTCTGTTGTATGTGTCGGCAAGATACCTGAACTCACTCGCGCCGGAGCGCACGATCCGTTTGCCTTCGCTGATGTTTTCCGCGGCGGTCACAATCGGCTTGATGCCAAGGTGCATGGTGAATCCCATTATAATCAGGAACAGTATCGTCTGAACCACAACAACCGTAATGATAATGTTAAGCTTGTTGTAATATGCATCCTCGAGTCCCTGCTTTTTTTCGAAGGTGATGGTTTCAAGCTCTCTGCGGCTCTTTTCCATGCTTGCCTTTATGCGGTCCTTTTGCAGATAATAATCGTCGTTGAGCACCATTTTTCTGGCAAGCTCCATTTTCTGTTCAGGCGCCAGCCTTGCATCCTCAGGCTTTAGCTCGACCTTCTTTAAGTGCGTCGGGTACGTTTCGAAGTTCTTTGCCTCGACCACAAGTCTCATGGCGTAGTATTCGCGATTCATCAGGTCTACCGACTCGCTCAGTGCATTTTCAAGGTTTGCAAGCGCCTTTTCACACTCCGGATATTTGCCGATTTCCTCTATTGCTGCCTCGCGCCTCTTTATGGAAAAGGCCTCCTCGAAATATGCCGACAAGTATTCAGGCTTGCCCTCGTCTGTGAAGCGCTGTGCCATCTCTGTCAGGTAATCCGAAGCCTCCATCAGCCCGTTTGCCGCATTGTTGAGCGAAATATATTCCGCCGTAGCATCCGACAGGCGATGGTAATTCCCCGTCGTCGTGTAGAGGCAATACATCAAAAAGAGCGATACTGCAATCGCCATAATCGCCATTAAAGCCTGCAGCTTTCGCAGTGACAGGCCTTCCATTTGTCTTTTGCTTATTAATTTTTTCGCCATTTTAATCTAACACTCCAATAAGTTTTTCTTTAACTTATTATTTACTATCTTTTTAATTTTAATATATTTTTTTCCGCATTTCAATTAAATATATTATAAACAATATCGCTGCAAAAATTATGCCCGCAGGGTATGAAACCGCTGCCGAAAGGTTAAAGCCCTCTCCTGCCATCAGGATGTATGTGAGGGTAACGGCCGACATGAAGGTCGCAGGCACAGCTGTCATGAGCGAGCCGAAACGGTATTTGCCGCACCGGAGAAGATAAGCGGTGATGACCCAAAGCGCAATCATTGCAAGCGTTTGGTTGCTCCACGAAAAGTATCGCCAGATTATCTGAAAGCCGTCCCCGTTTGCCATGGCAAACCTTGTGAGGAGCCCGCCCGCTGCAAGGAGCGGCACGGTCAGAAGCAGACGATTTTTTATCTTTTTCTGCCCAAGGCCAAAGGTTTCGGCAAGGATGAGCCTAGCGCTTCTAAAGGCCGTATCTCCCGATGTGATCGGGCAGATTACAACTCCCGCAACGGCTAAGATGCCGCCGAAGGTTCCGAGCACGCCTGTTGATATGTCGTATACAACATTTGATGCGCCCGATTTAAGCGCAGTGCTAAGGAGCTCCGTCGTGCCGTAAAATGACACGCCTGCCGCTGCCCACACCAGTGCTATGACCGATTCGCAGATCATGGCGCCGTAGAACACGGTTCTGCCCTCTTTTTCGGTCTTGATGCACTTTGCTATCATCGGGGACTGTGTGGCGTGGAAGCCCGAGATGGCGCCGCAGGCCACGGTTATGAACATATAAGGCCAGACAGGCGTACCTGCCGGGTGCAGATTCTTAAGGCTTATCTCCGGGATTGTGTAGTCTCCGCCCGAAAAGATTATGCCGCCCATTACAGCGACCGCCATGACTATCAAAAGCACGCCGAATACCGGGTAGAGCTTGCCGATGACCTTGTCGATCGGAAGGAGCGTCGCAAGCAGGTAATAGCAAAGAATTACAATGGCCCAGAATGTGCCGTTTAGGCTGTCCGGTGTGAGTTTTTCAAGTAGTCCCGCCGGGCTTGTTACAAACACAGTGCCGCATAGCACGAGGAGCACCACGGAAAATACTCTCATCGCCCATTTTGCAGCGATGCCAAGGTAGTCGCCCGAAAGCTCGGCAATTGATGAGCCGCCGTGGCGCGAGCTTACCATGCCGCACATGTAATCGTGCACGGCGCCGCCTAAGATGGAGCCGAAAATGATCCAGAGGAACACGATGGGACCGAAAACCGCTCCCATCAGGGCTCCGAAGATCGGGCCGGTGCCCGCGATGTTTAAGAGCTGGATTAAAAATGCCTTCCAGGTTTTCATCGGTACACAGTCAACGCCGTCATTTATTGTAATTGCAGGCGTTTGACGATCATCCGGTGCGAAAACCTTTTCGGTAAATTTGCTGTAAATAAGATATCCTATTACTAAAATTACAAAGGATAACACTAACGAAATCACAACTTTTACCTTTCTTTCAATACACTTTACATAAATACCTTTACAGGAAAGCTCCGTCAAAGCATATAATCTGTCCCGTCATGTATGCGGGAGCGGTAGCCGCATGATAGATGAACTCTGCAGCCTCTTTTGGTGTTCCCATGCGCCCTGCGGGGATTTCTTCCTCGAAGGCGGCTTTCTCGG
>JAEEGU010000080.1 GCA_016280485.1 Bacillota bacterium
GCTGAGCCTATCTAGGCTTATAAATGTGACTAAGAATGATAATGAATAATTCCTTAGTCACACCATTTAAGAAATCGCGCAAAATGAGTGACTAACAGAGTAAGAAAAGTATGATTTAGTCACAAAATATAGACCAGAAGGGTAGAAAGTAAAGGAATACAAATGTACAGGATAGAGAATATAATAAAACTACGAATTGAAGCTTTGGACTGCGCAACACGAATCGCCGCACGCGAACTGAGGAGAGCACCTGCCGGACGATTGCGTATTTCAACCAGAAACAAGCACGACAGATTTTATCGGGTCGCAAAACAATTTGATACCAGCGGAGAATATATTCCAAAGAAAGATAGTAAGATGGTAAAAGCCTTGGCGCAAAAGGACTACGCAGAAAGATTCCTAAAGGCGGCCGCAGAGGAGAGAGTCTACTGGGACAAGGTTTTGAAAAAGGTCTCAGCCTTTGCAACAGACACGGCATACGAAGCACTGTCCGATAAGCGCAAGGCACTGGTTGCTCCATACATATTGCCGGACGATAAGTATGCACAGCTTTGGCAAGAGGCAGAATATGCTGCATCTCCATACAACGTGGAGAACAAAAAGCATCCGACGCGCAGAGGCGAACTCGTAAGATCAAAGTCAGAGGTAATGATTGCGAATGTGCTGGACGATTTAGGCATACCGTATAGGTACGAACAGGGGCTCAGGCTGAAAGATGGGCATATATATTATCCTGATTTCACTCTGCTTGATTTAAGAAGCAGGGAAGAAGTTTACCTAGAGCATTTTGGTATGCTGGATGACGAACAGTACTTTGCGCGGGCTTGCACCAAAATGCGTAAATACGAAGAAAACGGAATTTTCCCGGGCGTAAGTCTTTTGGTCACTTTCGAAACATCATTCTCACCGTTAAATGCGGAGCTTACAAGAAATATGCTGCGGATTTTTTTCGGCAAGAGCGCCGGGTGATTTACGTAGCAGTGACAGCTGCAGAGAGAGTACCGCGCAGCTGACCGGCTGAGCTATGCGCGGGCTCGCCGAACAGCGCGGGCTCTTTTTTATTTTAATTTATTTGTACATGTGATATAATTAAACGATATTTGTTGGGCGGGATTATCTGCTCAGGCTAGGTCAAGCAAGGAAAAAGGAAAGGAGGGAATCGAAATGCCGGAAATTAATCCCGTAATCGGGGGCGTCACAGGAAAAGACCGATTTAGCAACACAACGCGCCAGAGCGGCCAGGAACCTTTTAGTATTACCGGCGAAGTAGATGCCCCGGTCAAAGCACCCATCAAGGGCGCCGAGATGGGCGATACCACCAAGCTTGCGCAGCAACGCAACCAGCTCCTCTCCGATCTTTCAAACGGCATATTAAAGGCGACGCAGGAGAGCACAAACCTCGAAGCGACGCAGATGCGCGACCTGGTGACTGCGACAAAAATCCTTATGTTTTCCGAGGAAAACATGTCGCAGGAGCTCAAAGAAAAAATCTTCATCTCACCCGAGGAACTCCAGCAAATGCTGATCCAAAAGGACAAGGGCGAGACTTCGTTTTCGGGCGAAGCCTTTGACATATTGCGCCTCATCGCAAAGATGGGCGGCGGCAAAACCGACATGGCAAGCGCCATGAAGCAGCTTGCGCAGCTCAGTCAAAATATGCAGGCCGCAGGCAACCAAAACGCGCAGGCAAACGCCCAGACCAACGCGCAGGCGCTGTTTCAGATGGCGGGAGAAGCAGCAGACGATCTCGCTCAGGGCGCAGTCAGCTTAGAGTTCGGCGCTGCTGCTACAGGCGAAGCCGAGGGCACGGCGCAGGCAGGCTACGGCCGGGTCCTCGCCGAGGCCATGGCAGGAGAGACAGGTAATGCCGAAAAGGCGGCCGCTGCCAGAGCACAGAGCCTTGCGGGCTCGCTTTCACAGGCTGCTGCGGGCGGCGAACTTAATGCGGCAGGCCCCGCACTTGAAAATGAAATAGTTACGGTGCTCAGGCACTTTGATTGCTATACCAACCAAGATAACTCACTCGAGGCTATTGCAAAGCAGCTCGAGACCTTAAACGGAAAGGTCTTCAGCGCGGACAAGCCTATAGTCGCGGCCTTTGCGGAAAAGCTGCAGACCCTGATGCAGGAGGCGAAATCTGTGTCCGACGGACAAACTAACCCTTATACGCAGATACGCAGCGAGCTTTCGGGCAAGGACGTGCTGAGTATGGACAGCGAGGCAGTTGCGAAAACGCAGGGCTTCCTGATGGACGAGCTGATGCCGGAGCTTTCAAAGCTTGTCAGCAAGTACAACCAGGCGGAGGCAATTCGTAATCCGGTGATGTCAATCGTGCACTATGTGGCGCGCTACGACCGTGCGGATGCGGGCAAGCTCGAGACCGCAATCGACAATATGACGGAGGCTCTCAGGAATGTGCCGAACCTTACGGAGCAGGACGTTCAGGAGCTGAAGTCGCTGCTTCTCGATGCGGCGCGGGACATCCGCGTGCAACAAAAGACGGAGAGCATGGAGAAATCCTTCCTCGGGCAGTTCGGTGCGCCGGCGGATGACGGCGACCTCATGAGCTTCATCTCGGATGCGCTCGACAAGGACAGCCCGGCGAGAGTGCAAAAGCTGGCTATGAATCTTCTTTCCACCATGGTGGACAACGAGAGCCCGACGATGCCGCTCGAGCACTTCATGATCCCGATAGATTTCAAGGGCAGCGAGACCTATCTTGAAATGTATGTGGACAAGGAATGCGAGCGCCGAAAGGGCAAAGCCGACAGCGCGGTCAATATTTTCTTCACGATTGAAAGTGACGATTACGGAACGTTCGAGGTGGATTTGCTCGAGCGCGACGGCATGATAGATCTCGACATTCGTGCGCCGAAGGAGCTCCAAAAGGAGGTCAAGGGTGCGAGAAACGCGATTCGCGAGTCCGTTGAAAATGCGGGCTTCAGGCTGGCACTTTACCGCGTCGCACCGTACAATGCGAGTGCGCCTGCAGCGGAGCATTTCAAAGAGCTTCGCGAAAAGCAGGCAGGAATAGATATTAAGGTTTAACGAAAGGAGGCAGCGCGCATGGCGGACAGCAAATTAAAGGTCGCGGCCTTAAAATATGAAAACGAAAAAGAAAATGCGCCAAAGGTCGTTGCGGCCGGCACCGGCTATGTCGCGCAAAAAATTCTTGAGGTGGCGCTGGCAAACGGCATTACTGTCTACCACGACGACAGCGCGGCGACGCTTCTTACAAAGCTCGATGTGGGACAGGAAATCCCGCCGGAGCTTTATCAGATAGTCGTCGATATCTATGTCCACCTGATGGAGGTCTCCGAGGAAAAGAAACGTCAATTCGCACCAAAGCCAAAAACAGACACGGTCACACTTTAGTGACCGTGTTTTTCGTTACTTTCATTTAAAACGGAGGCAGCCCCGGAGTCGCGACACTCAGGGGCTGTTGGTTTGTATGTATGAAATAATCTTGTTTCTGTGTTTATGCCCAGCCGGGCACATCCATTAACCCTGGATGAGGGAGAGGATGCTCTGTGGCATCTGGTTAGCCTGAGCGAGCATCGAAGTTGCAGCCTGAACGAGGATGTTGTTCTTTGTGAACTCGCTCATTTCGTCTGCCATATCTACGTCTCTGATCTGGGATTCAGCCTTTGCGAGGTTTTCAGCCGCAGTTCCGAGGTTGTTGATTGTGTGATCCAGTCTGTTCTGCATAGCACCGAGGCCAGCTCTTACGCCGGATACAGTAACGATAGCTTCGTCGATTACTGTGATCGCCGCATCTGCGCCGGTCTGAGATGTAAGGTCGAGGCTGTCTACGCCGAGTGCTGCTGCGCTGCAATCCTCAACGCCGAACTTTACGTTCTGGTGTGAGTTAGCTCCGATGTGGAGGGAGAGGCGAGCGTCACGGATATTACCGATTTCAACGGTATCGCCTGTAGCTGCTGTATCGGAGAATCTGAACTTGAAAGCCTTTGATGCAACGTCTGCGTCTACAGGGTTGCCCTTGGAATCTGTCCAGTCGATCTTTGTGATATCTTCGGTTGCTGTGGAAACTGTGAATGTTCCGAGGGAAGCACCGGATGTCCACATTCCTGTGTTGTAAGCATTTACTTTTATGCCGTCAACAACTGACAGATTTTCAGCAGCCTGGTTCTGGAAGTTGGTAACATTAACTCTTACTTCAGGGTCAAGCGGATTGCCATCTTTGAGAAGAACGACATCGCACTGTGAAGCGAGAGATTGCGCCATAGTCATTTCGATTTTAAACTCATAGTCGCCATCTTCAAGAGTTGAAGTTACACTGAAACCAGAAAGATTGATTTTAGCGGAATCTGTTGAACCCAGCTTGTCGCCAACGTGAATATTGGTGACTGTCCCTGTGTAAGTTTCATTCATATCTAAGTTCTCGATGTCCATTACAACCGGACCATAAGCGAATGCCTCTACCGGAGAAGCAGCCACATCGGAAGGGAAGCTTAATGAACCATCAAGGAGATTTCTCGTATTAAATTCTGTGTCGGTGGAAATTCTGCTGATTTCTTTTGCCAGCTGATCGATTTCCTTTTGGATAGTCTGACGATCTTCGTCAGTGTTTGTGTCGTTTGCAGACTGAACTGCCAGTTCTCTCATTCTGTCGAGAATGGAGTGAGTTTCATTGAGGCCACCCTCAGCAGTCTGAATGAGGGAAATGCCATCGTTTGCGTTTGCTGTAGCCTGATTAAGGCCTCTGATCTGTGCTCTCATCTTTTCGGAGATTGCAAGTCCTGCTGCGTTGTCGGCTGCTCTGTTGATAGCGAAGCCCGATGACAGCTTTTCGAGAGCTGCGGATGTGCTCTTGTTGTTTCCCGCGAGAGCACGGTTTGTGTTCATTGCCGCGATGTTGTGATTAATTCTCATTTTGTTTCCTCCTGTTCGTCCTTGAACAATTACCATATGCGCCGTCCGTGGCGCGGTTCCTATTTCATACACTAATATTTTCGGAGAAAATGGGAATTACTTTAGAATATTTTTAAAATTTTTTTGAAAATATTTTTGATTTTCATTTTTGGACATGCTAAAAAGTAATCGTAGGGCGTAATTTGAAGGGCAATTTGACCTACAAATTATTGTCTAAAAACTCAACATATTGTATAATATAATGTGTGTGTCTGTGCATATGTCACCATACATATTGAAAGCGTTAAATAGGGCACAGGATGCGCCCGAACAAAAGATATAATACGAGGACAGTATAATATGAAAGCAAGAATAGCTGAAAGATTTAATACTATGATAAAGGAAGCGAAGAGACCGTTTGTGTGTCTGTTAGTGTTGTGCTTAATAGCAACAATGATACCAATTGCAGGTATAGATGTAGTGCCGGTTACCGAAACCTTCGCTGCGGAGGTGCCTGCACTCGAGTTTTCAGATTCACAATGCACAATTTCAGAGGATACCGTGTTGACGGCAGAGCAGATAATTAACGCAGATAGCACGCTGACGATAGAAACGGGGAAAACGCTAACAATTAGAGGGACACTGAAACTTGAAAATAATGTCACTGTTAATGGTGGCGGTAGAATAGTAGTGTCGAAGGACAATTGCCTTTGGATTAATGGTAATGTTAATATTTCAAACCTTACTATTGAAGGTGATGGCGAGACTAGTGCCGTGCCATTGATTGTAGATCAGTGTAATAGCTCAGGCGTAAACATTGTGCTTAATTCTGTAACTATAGCTGGCGCAAAGTTGCAAGAGGGTATGAATTACCCATCAGTCTTTTATTTCAATATGGCGGAGACGCTAGTACATAATTTGTACTTACGCGGAAACACTACAATTATTGATAATGAAGGTGGAGTGGTTGGAGCAATCGGTTGTCGCTCAAATATTTCAGGGTCAACGGCATCAAGTAAGGTTTATGTTCAAGACAATGTAATAATTAAAGACAATAAAAACGACAGTGGAAATAACGCTAACATCAAGGCGTTTAGAACTGATCTGGTAGAAGTGTCTGGGAATCTCGATTCAACTGCAGAAATTGGTGTGACTGCACCAGGTGGCAATCCGTCAGCGGCACCAGATTATAATAATGCATTTGCGGTAAAAGGCGGAACTGTCACTCAGTCGGATTCTGCCGTATGTGATGCGTTCTTTATGGATGATTTTCATGGCTATGGCGTCACTATGGCCGGCATGAGCTTGAAGCCAATCGCAAAATCGACCATGCAGTTTACAGTTACCGGTAGCGGTATAATAGAGGCTACTGACGAAAGAGGCCGCGATATAATTCAGACTTCGACTGCTTCTGTTAACAACGCAAGAATCTTCACCATCCGAGAGGTCGCTGGCAGGACAGTCAACTTAAAGATGATATCAGATGACGAAGATCACTTTATCAAAACGGTAACAATCAGCAATACAAATCGAAAAGGTGATATTGCTACGTTTGTAGGCGGAGGGTTGCAAGACAGATTTATTTCTTTCGGTGCTTTCAATAACAATAATAACGGAATTGTTTTTGAGGAAGCAATCACGGCTGTAACCATTGCCGGAATAGTTACACCTTATGATCTTCTAAAAGTTGAAGACAGTTTAAAGGAGCTTAGCTTCGGCTCATGTGATCCGGGCTCTGCGAGTGTTACTGTCAAGGCAGTAGCGTGGAAGGTTGCTAACAGTACTGCGGCTACAACATCTATGGGGGCTACGGACACTTTTACATCCGACACCACATATAAACTGTGGCTTACACTTGAAGCCGAAAACGGTAGCCAATTTGCAGGTCATGTTAATGTAAGTGCAGCCGATGGCAGCAACACATGCGTTGCCGCAAGCGATACACTTACTGTCGCAATAGAGCGTACTGCAACAAGAATGCCGCTCTCCGTGGCTGAAGGGCTGCACCTTGTAACAATTTCTGCTGTTACGGCAAATGCTGTTTACAGTGGTCAAAGTTACGGCCCGGTGATAACAATTCAGGATTCCAACGGAGGTAGTATAAACAGTACAAGTTACTCTGCGACCGTGAACGGATTTGTGGCCACAGCAGTGTCTGAAGGTACTGGAATAAAAATTAGTGGCCCGAAAGATGCAGGAAGTTATACGGCAGAAGTAACTGTTGAAACTACAAACTATGAAGGAACAAAGACCTTTACGGGGTTAACATATAGGATCTTTCAAAAACACATCACCCCTACAGCAATTGATTTTTCGGGGTCGCGTAAATATTACGATGGCACAAAGAATGTGACGGCAGGTAATATCACCTTCGAAGGAATCGTTGCGAATGAAAACTTTACAAAAGGAACCGACTATACCGCTGATTTTGAGTTCGATAATGCGTCGGCAAGCGCACTGTCAGGCAGCACTCCTACAGCCGATCGAAGCGTAGTTGCGAAAAACATAGAGCTAAAAAATACGGATGCGGCGAAAAATTACATCCTTGGCAGAACCATCTGCACACAGACCGGTGTAATCATTGACAAGACTACCCCTGAGCCACGAGAAAACTCAATTTTTTTCACAAAGGTTTCAAAAGCAGGAATAACAATTGGTTCCATAGGATTCAAGTTGAATGAAACAGTGGCTAATTGGTTTAGAAACCCTTGGAACTCATCACTGGATGTAGGTGGATCGCTTATATTAGTAACCGATGGCGGTGTTGTTGCTGGAGACAAACTCGATGATAATACAGTTATTGAAAAGGGCAGATCTTACACTTGGTTATTCTCGCCAACGGATTCAACTGACTACACAACCCAAACGGGGGTTGTTCCACTTTGGGACGTTGTGCCAATCAAGGAAGTTACGCTTTCCGGCATTACGATTCCGACTGTGGGGGCCGTAAATAATATCAGTACGGCAGCACTAGCGAATATAATATCAAAAGCAGGTCCAAGCGATGGCAGTGAGGCTGTAATCCAGAATGCGGCTTGGTTCGAGTATAATCCGAATACCAATGCTACTTCGCAGGCACTGGCTGAGAATTATGCGTTCAAGTACCACAGAACATACACTTTGATTGTGACAATGTCTGCTGCAACCGGAGATAGATTTTCAACCACACCGGGCGAATTGAATATTAAATTAGCAACTCCGGGAGCTACGCAAACCAAAGTTACTAATCTCACAGCAGGGACCGCAACTTTTGTTTGCTCATATGAACTTGGCAAGGGCACATTAACAGATGCAATGTTTACGCTCCCGACGATTAAGGAGACGGTAATCTACAATGGAAGCGCATATCTGTGCACAAAGCCTGCAATTAATGATACTTTATTAAATGATGGCAATTTAGAGTATTGTACGAAATCGACCAGTAGTGCCTATTCTGCATGGACAAATATCGGTTCCGATGAGGGACGGACCGGCTTCCGTGATGTGGGTGAAAATCTGACATACAATATTTTGATTAAGCATCCTGACTATGAGAATGAGTTGTCAAAGAGTTATATGATTAATATAACGGCAAAGGCTATCAATACGGTTTCAATTACCGGAATCACACATAGACCATATGACGGAACCAACATTGTGAAAGTTACACTTGGCTCTGTAGATATTATCCTAGGCGATACAGTCGTGCTTGCTGCTAATAACGGAACGGGAGAGGCCACAATCACAAAAAAAGATGTCAACGCAAACAACGAGAATGTAGTGGTTAATGTGACATCAGGCACCATTGTGATGAGTGGAGAGTCTGCGGGGAACTACACCTTAGCAGCAACAACGGCTACAACTTCCGGAGCACTGCAAGTTATTCAAAAGGTAACCCCAACCGGCGGCAGCATTACATATGCAGCGGTAGCAACAGCGACTCCGAAGTACAGTGATCTTAACGTACAACCTCAGAACTTTATTAATGAATATATTACTTCAGGTTCTAACGCCGTTGACGGAACAATAGAAAGTTCATATAATACATCGTTCACATCAATACAGTATGATACATATAACATTGAAAAACGTCATCTATATTATTGGCGATTTGTCCCGACAGATTCTGTAAATTACAATACAGTAACCGGTAGCGTAGTTTACTGGCAGGGCGCGCCTATTACAAATGCTACGCTCACGGGAATAGCATTTCCTGTGGCGATGGCAAATCCTACGGCGAAGTCTTTAATGGAGCTTGAAGTTAACGATCCGACTGCAGAAATTACGATAGAAGCTATCGAGTGGCGCGAAATTGCGCCTGAAGGAGAGGCTTGGGAGAATGTCGAAGACAGAATACTGAATCTTGCGGCAGGCGACAAGTTCTATTACAACAGGCTCCACACATTGACAGTTACGCTTTCGTCGGTAGGAACTCCTGACGAGTTTAACTATGACGGTGACATTCAAAATCCGACATTTGCAGGAATTGTCA
>JAEEGU010000081.1 GCA_016280485.1 Bacillota bacterium
CCTGTTCCTTGTAAAGGAAGGTAAAGAAGCGAATCAGGCGGTTGCTTATCTCGATGACGGCACAATGATCGTCGTAGAGGACGGCAGACGCTTTATCGGTAAGAACATGACCTGTGTGGTTTCCAGCGTACTCCAAACAGCCGCGGGCCGCATGATTTTTGCAAAAGCAAAGCGAGTGAACGAGTAATCGAAGGGACAAAATAATGTTCAATGGAAAAAAAGTAGCAGTAATTATCGCCGCCGGGGGCTTCGGCTCCCGGCTCGGCGCCGATAAACCGAAGCAGTTTATCAGCATCGGCGGAAAGCCTATGCTTAGGAGGACCGTGGACGTGTTCGACGAAAACGTTTACGTTGACGGAATCTGCGTTGTAACAAACAAGGACTACATCAAGGAAACGAAGAGCATGCTACAGGGTACGGAAAAGCCTGTCTTTTTCATAGCGGGCGGCAAGCAGCGTCAGGATTCTGTTGCGTGCGGTCTTCGCGCCATAGGCAGTGAAATGAGCGACTACGAGCTAGTGCTCATTCACGATGCGGCAAGGCCTTATGTGACAAACGCAATCATAGAGGACTGCCTGCGCCATGCTGATGCAGTGGGCGCTGCGGTTGCGGGCGTGCCTGTAAAGGACACAATCCGCTACATCGGAATGACCCTGGAGCGCAAGGACCTGACCTCGGTGCAGACGCCGCAGGGCTTTCGCAGAAGCATCATTGAAAAGGCCTATGAAAAGGCCTACTCGGACGGCTACTACGGTACCGACGACGGCAGCATAGTAGAGCGCCTGGGGATGCAGGTTGCGATATCGGCGGGCGATTATGCCAACATCAAGATTACGACAAGAGAGGACTTACCTATGGACAGACGTGCAGGAACGGGCTTTGACGTGCATAGGCTTGTGGAGGGCAGACCTTGCATCTTGGGCGGCGTGAGCGTGCCGTTTGAGAAGGGCTTGCTCGGGCACAGCGACGCAGATGTGCTTACACATGCCATAATGGATGCGCTTCTCGGCGCAGCGGGGCTTGGCGACATCGGCAGGCACTTCCCGGACACAGATCAAAAGTATGCCGGGATTTCGAGCATGACGCTTCTGCGTGAGGTGGGCGGAAAGCTTGCCGAAAAGGGATACAGACCGATAAACATCGATGCCTGCGTCATCTGCGAGCGACCGAAGGTGGCGCCGCACATAGATAAAATGAAAGAGAATATTGCGCGAGAGCTGGGAATGGATCCGGCTGACGTTAATATAAAAGGGACGACTACCGAGGAACTCGGCTTTACAGGCCGTGGCGAGGGCATAGCCGCCAGCGCAATCTGTATGATAGAAGGAGAATTGACACTATGAGAATGAGTGAAATGCACATGAAAACTTTGCGAGAGGTTCCGAACGAGGCCGAAATCGCCAGCCACATATTGCTGCTCCGCAGCGGTATGATGAAAAAACTGGTTTCCGGCGTTTACGGCTTCATGCCGCTCGGATGGAGAACTATTCGCAAGATTGAAGATATCATCCGCCAGGAGATGGATGCGACGGGTGCACAGGAAATCCACTGTTCCGCGCTCCAGCCGGCAGAGCTTTGGATTGAATCCGGCAGA
The DNA here is from genome assembly GCA_016280485.1 of Bacillota bacterium. Classification (GTDB taxonomy): domain Bacteria; phylum Bacillota; class Clostridia; order Peptostreptococcales; family Anaerovoracaceae; genus UBA3871. The sequence goes on from JAEEGU010000081.1 coordinate 1,595, forward strand.
TGGTCGAAATACGGCCCTGAGCTGATGCGACTCAAGGACAGAAACGGCAGAGACTTTTGCCTCGGCCCTACTCACGAGGAAATCTTCACTGACATAATCAGAAACGATGTTACCTCATACAGACAGCTTCCTCAGAATCTCTACCAGATTCAGACAAAGTACCGCGACGAAGCGCGTCCTCGCTTTGGGCTCATGCGCTCCCGCGAGTTTATAATGAAGGACAACTACTCCTTTGACCGCGACGAGGAGGGACTTGATGTTTCCTACCGGAAGATGTACGATGCCTACAGCAAGATTTTCACACGCTGCGGTCTCACATTCCGTCCGGTAGAGGCTGACACAGGCGCAATAGGCGGCAGCAACTCCCACGAGTTCACCGCACTCTCCGAGGTCGGCGAGTCCGAAATCGTTTACTGCGAGAAGTGTGACATGGCAGCGACTACGGAGCGTGCCGAGTTTAAGGACGCACCTGCGGTTAACGAAGAGATGCTCCCTATGGAAGAGGTGCACACTCCGGGCACCAAGACTATCGAGGAAGTGGCAGACTTCCTGAAGCTCCCGAAGGACAGAACCATCAAGGCGCTCCTCTTTGTAAAGTACAACGACGAAATGACAGAGCAGACGGGCTATGTTGCGGCATTTGTGCGCGGGGACCGCGAGCTCAATATGATAAAGCTGGTTAATGCTCTTGGTATTCCTGAGCACGCAATCGAGTTTGCCGATGAGGTCAAAATGAGTGCGGCTACAGGCTGCGTGGGCGGCTTCACAGGGCCTGTGGGTCTCCACGACTGCACGGTTGTAGTGGACAGCGAGCTTGTGGGCGCAAAGAATATGTGTGCCGGAGCAAACAAGACCGACTACCACGTAAAGAATGTAAATTACGGTCGTGATTACAAGGGTGACATCGTGGCAGACCTAAAGCTTCTGCGCGCAGGCGATCCTTGCCCTGTCTGCGGACAGCCGGTAAAGGAAGCTCGCGGCATCGAGGTCGGCCAGGTGTTCAAGCTCGGAACAAAGTATTCCGAGGCTATGGGAGCATACTACAAGGATGAAAATCAGCAGGATCGCCTTATTGTAATGGGCTGCTACGGAATCGGCGTAACCCGTACAATGGCGGCTGTTGTAGAGCAGCACCACGACGAAAACGGCATTATCTGGCCTATGTCGGTGGCGCCTTACCATGTGATTATCACTCTTGTAAGCAATACCGACGAGCAGCAGGTGGCTGTTGCGAATGAAATCTATGAAAAGCTCGAGGCTGCGGGTGTCGAGGTACTTCTCGATGACAGAGAAGAGCGCCCGGGCGTAAAGTTTAAGGATGCGGACCTTCTCGGTATTCCAATCAGAATCACCGTGGGACGCGGCGTTGCAAACGGCGTTGTTGAATACAAGCTGCGTCGCGAAGCCGACAAGGTTGAAAAGACACCGGAGCAGGCAATCGCAGATGCAATTGCACTGGTTAACGCAGAGCGCAGAGGATAGAGCGCGAAATGACGGATAGAACGGATAGAGATATCACAGAAAAAGATTATAATAATGCGGCGAGTCTTTCGCGGCTCTTTTATGAGTTCTTCAAGATGGGCCTTTTCACCATCGGCGGAGGTATGGCGATGGTGCCGGTGCTTCAGGACATAATGGAGAGAAACCGCTGGATGTCCACCGAGGAAACTCTGGACTGCATCGCTGTATGCCAGAGTCTGCCCGGAGTTGTTGCAATAAACATGGCAACCTTTGTGGGCTTTCGCAAGCGCGGGGTTTTGGGTGCGGCATGTACTACCGTCGGAATCCTGCTGCCTTCACTTATAATCATAATCATTGTTGCGATGTTTATGGGTAGAATTGACCAAAATCTCTATGTGCAGGGAGCACTGTCGGGCATTCGCGCTGCGGCTGCAGGGCTTATCGGCTGGGCTACCTGGCGCATGGGACGGCAGGTTTTGCACGGCAAGGGCTGGTTTGCGTGGACGCTTGCGGTTATAAGCTTTATCGTGGTCGGTGTAGTCGGCATTAACGCGGTCTGGGTCATTCTGGGTGGCATCGTGCTGGGAATTATCTATAATTCGATAATCACCGCAAGGAAGGCGGGTGATGGAGAATGACTCTGATTATTCAGCTGTTCCTGACCTTCTTCAAAATAGGCTTTATAGGATTTGGCGGCGGACTTGCAATACTGCCTCTGGTTTATCAGGGCATATCCGCCTTTTCACCGATTACTCAGGAGGAGTTTGCGAATCTCGTGGGAATCAGCCAGGCGACGCCGGGACCGATTGCGGTCAACGCGGCGACCTATGTGGGCTTTCTGACGGCGGGTATTCCGGGATCGCTGGCATCAACAATCGGCGTGGCGATACCGTCCTTTATACTGGTATCGCTTACGGTTAAATTTATAGACAAATACAAGGAAAGCAGGCTCGTACAGGGCGGCTTTTTGGGAATACGTCCCGCAGCCATGGGAATGATTGCTTCCGCCTTCATATTTGTGGGCGAAAGCGCGGCTTTTCCGGGTGGCATAGGTGCAGGCAGCTTTGACCTTGCGGCATGCTTAATGGCGGCGGCGACCTTTGCACTTGCGGCGAAGACAAAGCTTGGGCCAATCCCCATCATCCTCATAATGGGGGCCTGCGGCACCGCACTCACAGTGCTTGAGACTCTGTGAAAGAGGCGGCAAAGCCTTCCCCTTGAGGGAAGATGGCGTAAGAGGCGGCAAAGCCTTCCCCTTGAGGGGAAGGTGTCACCGAAGGTGACGGATGAGGTGTAACGAAAGGAGAAAAACAATGCAGTATGTAGTAATTGAAATGGAAAACGGCGACATCATGAAGGGAGAGCTTTACCCGGAAAAGGCGCCGAAAACAGTTGAAAACTTTGTAAAGCTCGTAAAGGACGGCTTTTACGACGGCCTTATCTTCCACAGATGCATTCCGGGCTTTATGATTCAGGGCGGATGCCCGGAAGGAAGCGGCATGGGCGGCCCGGGCTGGGAAATCGAAGGTGAGTTTGCGGCAAACGGCCATCCTGAAAATGATATTAAGCATGAGAAGGGCGTTCTCTCCATGGCTCGCGCTATGGATCCGAACTCCGCGGGCTCACAGTTCTTCATCATGGTTGCAAAGGCACCTCATCTCGACGGTCAGTATGCAGCCTTCGGAAAGATTACAGAGGGCATGGAAGCTGCTATGAAAATCGTCTCCGAGCCTACAGATTTCCGCGACAGACCAAAGAACGAACAGAAGATGAAGAAGGTCACAATTGTTGAAGAATAGCCCCCTTCCTTGTGAAGAGTTTGTGAAAATAGGGGTGAATTCCTTGACTTGCCACAATATATAGGGTAAGATAACACTACCTTTGTATGAATTATATATAGCAAACTGAAAAGGATATCGAGTATGAAAGAAATGAAAAGAAAGCTCAGAGAGCTTAGCCTCAAAGACCTTTCGGACGAGGTTCTTCATAGACTCGCAGTCTCCGGTGGAGTAGGGCTGCTTACGGTGGCGCTGCTCAGCTTCTCCCTCGTGGGGGGAATGAATACGGGCTACGGCTCGATTCAGGATTTAGGCAAGAGCGCGAGAGTGGCTCTTGCGGATTTGGACATTGCTTCAATATTCAGCATGAACCCGGACGGTGATGCGGAAAAGCAGCTTAAAGTTGCGAGCGCCGCAGAGTCAGAAGAAACAGATCCCGTTCAATCTGTATTCGGCGAGTTTTACGACTCATCGAATGTCGATCCGAATGCGGTCAGCATCATAACAATCAACGGTCAGAGAATCGTTTACATGAGAACCGCCGAAGAGGCTCAGCAGGTTCTCGAGGGTATTATCAAAAGATATACCGAAGGCAATTCTCAGATTACTTCCGCAAACTTTGCAGAAACCGTTGAAATTATTACGGCTGACGATTATGTAACTGCCGAAATGGCAGCGGAGAACAAAAAAGTTACAGAGACTTATCTCTGTCAGGTAGAAGAAGCGATTAACTACATTATGAACGGTACCAGCCAGCCAAAGACCTACACGGTACAGAGCGGCGACACCATGTGGGACATCGCAAAGAAAAACGGAATCAGCCCTTACCAGCTGGCTGAAATGAACCCGGGCTTTAATGCCGACAGGCTCAGCATTGGTGACGTGCTCTATCTCTACGAGGTACAGCCTTTCTTAAATGTCACCACGGTAGAGGTTGCAACCGAAACCGAGACTATTCCGTTTACCACGCAGTATACCGAGACGTCAGAGCTCTACAAGGGCCAGAGCAGAGTCACAAGCTACGGCTCATACGGCAGCAAGGAAAAACAGGTTCAGTACGTAAAGCAGAACGGTGTCATCGTTTCAAGCTCAGTGCTCAGTGAGACAGTTCTTTCAGAGCCTGTTACACAGTATGCCGAGGTGGGCACTACGACAATGCCGATCAAGACCGGCAGCGGCTCGCTTATCAGCCCTGTAGGCAGCACGACACTTTCGTCGGCAGCGGGCGCTTATGGCGCAAGCCGAGGCAGCAGACGCCATGCGGGTGTTGACTTAAAGGCGAACAGTGGTGATCCTATTTATGCTTCCGATGCAGGCACGGTAGTTTTCGCGGGTTACTCTAATAGCTACGGCAATATCGTAAAGATTAGCCACGGAAATGGCGTTGAAACCAGATATGCGCACTGCGCGAGCCTGCTTGTCAGCTACGGCGACAACGTTGAAAAGGGCCAGCAGATTGCAACTGTCGGAAAGACAGGGAACGCGACCGGTTACCTGTGCCACTTCGAGGTTCTGGTTAACGGTTCAACCGTAAATCCGCTGAATTACATATAGGAAAAAAATTAAATACCGAAGATGCGGTAAAAATCAAAGAGAGCAGAAAATGCTCTCTTTTTTATTTCTCAGATTCATTGTTTTTGCTTGCACTTTGTTTGCATTTTAAGGATTAAAATGAAAAGCGTGGAGTTCATACAAAACAAAACAAAACGAAAGTGTTACATTTAGGATTATTTAAGGAGGCATTTTAATGAAGAAGAAAAAGGGGCTTGCTCGGAAGCTGGTTATCAAGACTGCCATTCCGACAATCATCATTTTTGCGGTAGCGCTGGTTATACTCAGCCTGGTACTTTCATCGCAGGTAAAGAAGACATCCAACACGCAAATTGATCTCAGTGCCGACAATCTGGTAATGGAGACCGAAGAATTCTTCGATTCCCATGCAGCCACAATTGAGCAGGTGGCAAACGACCCTAACATCATCAATTTCATGCG
>JAEEGU010000082.1 GCA_016280485.1 Bacillota bacterium
GAGGTCTCTCGGAGTTGCAGTCATCTGTACGCCGAGTACGAAGTCAAAGTGGATAGGGTAGTCGATGTGACCCTTCTTTGCTGCCTTTAATGCGAGGTCGATCATACCCTTGTCGAATACTTCGCATTCAGGCTTGATGCCTCTTTGCTTCATGATATCGCCAAAGTTGTTGATTGTGTTATCTGTGTTGATGAAAATCTCATCTCCGCCGAAGTTGCAGGTACCGCAGTCGAGGGTAGCCATTTCAGGTGTCGGAGTGATTTCTGTCGACTGAAGTCTTTCGAGGTCTGTCATACCTACTGCACCGCCTGTTGAAGGCTGAATGATAACATCCGGGCATTCTTTACGGATAGCATCAACCATTTCCTGGAATCTGCCCTTGTCCTGAGTAGGTGTACCGTCATCCCATCTTACGTGAAGGTGAATGAGTGCTGCGCCTGCGTCATAAGCAGACTTTGCTTCTCTTACAACTTCCTCTACAGTATAAGGTACTGCAGGGTTATTTTCCTTTGTTACTTCGGCTCCGCAAATGCATGCGCTGATAATCAGTTTTTCCATCGTTATCTCCTTTTACATAAATCATTAGTTTGGTTTTTCTTTGTTAGCAAACGCACTCGCGCCGCTAAATTTGAGTATATCACAGAAAGAAAGCGCGTGTCAAACGTTTGGATAAACCTTTGGCAAAATCATATTTAACTTTTAATAAAGTGGCTTTTGTAGTATAATAACTGTGTATGAGTTTAAATAAAACAAAAATAAAATTTTGAGGTGAAATAGATGCGAATTATTACAGCTTGCAGTGGTGTTATCATGGTGCTTACTTCGGCTTGGTGCTTTATACACACCGGTAACACTTTTCTATCGCTGGCGTTTATCATAGGAGTGGCAATGATGATCCAGGCCTTCGGTGGCATTTGTGCTTATATAGGGGCACGAAACGAGTTCTCGAAGTCGAGCTGGATCCTGTCTCAGGCCATCGCGACGGGCCTCTTGGCAATAGTCGTGCTCGGCAATATGTTAAACGTCGATGGCATGATAACAATCTTCTTCAGCCTGTGGTGCATGTATTCGGGCCTCCAGCAGACCGTTGCATCGGCGCACATGATGCTCAGTAAAGAAGAGGGCTGGATTATCCCGCTCGCTCTCGGAGGAGTGGCGCTTGTAGCCGGCTTCTACGGCTTCTTCAACGCAGTGCTGCTTGCATTGTCAAACATCATGCTTGTAACGATTTTCCTGCTCGTGCAGGGTGCAAATGTCATTGCAATTGCGGTTAATATGCCCGGCAAGTACAAGATTTTCCCACATGACCACCTGACCCACGAAAAGGAAAAGCCTGAGCCTGATTTCAAGCTTGGCGACGATGCGGACAACCCTGAGGAAGAGGAAATCCCCGGCGTGATTAAGCCGCAGTCAACACTTCCGGATTTCTCATTTTCCGATGTAAGTGCAAAGATTGACGATGCTGCTGAGGAGGCTGCTGAGGACACACCTCAGAGCATAGCCGACGATATCAGCGAAATCTTCGACGATGAAGACGAAGAAGAATACGAGAAAGAAGAATCCAATGACAGAGAGTAACGACAAGAAAACCAGAATAATTTCGTATGTCATAATCGCGGGAATACTCCTCACAGTGTGGTACATGCTTGATTTGGTACTGCTCACCTTTATTGTGGCATTTGTTTTCTACCATTTGGAAAGAAAAATCAAAATCCACTGCGACAAGGTGATGCCGTTTAACATGCCTGAAAAGGCAATCATTTCAGCCTGCTATATCCTGTTCATAATTCTGCTTGTTATGTTTGTGAGCGAGGGTATGCCGGTTGTTGTTAACTGGTGCAAGTCCCTGGCCGGCGCATTTACATCGCTAAACATTACAGAGTTTTACGCAGAGCTGGATCCGCATCTTAGACAATTCCTCGAGTACATTGATTTAGGCTCGACGGTGCGCAGCATAGGTACATGGATGAGCGGTCAGATTGCAGGCTACAGCACGAGCACCCTGTCCTTTATGATTAATCTCTTCATTGCGCTTATTCTGGCATTCATTATTCTTTGCGAAAGAAAGCGCATCGAGGCGTTCGGCAAATCCATGTCTGAAAGCCGCGGCGCATATGTATATGAATACTTAGCAAACTTTGGAAAGAATTTCTGCGAAACCTTCGGAAAGGTAATGAAGGTGCAGATTACCATAGCGCTGGTAAACGGCATTGCGTCCACGATTGCGCTGGCAATTATGGGATTTCCGGGAGTGCCGGCACTTGGCATCATGATTTTCTGCCTCGGGCTCATCCCTGTGGCCGGAGTTATAGTGAGTCTGATTCCGCTTTCGATTCTGGCACTTTCAATCGGCGGCTGGATGAAGCTACTGGAGGTAATCATCATGATTTGCGTGCTCCACGCAATCGAGGCATATCTTTTAAATCCAAAGCTCATGTCCAGCAAAACCAATTTGCCTGTCAGCTTCACGCTGATTATCCTGCTCGTTGGAGAGCACTATCTGGGAGTATGGGGCCTGCTCATCGGCGTGCCTCTGTTCCTCTTCCTGATGAAGCTGTTAGAGGTAGAATATGAAGGTAAATGATATCATAATTATAGGTGCAGGTGCGTCCGGTTTGGCCGCGGCCATTACGGCTGCGCGCACTAATCCGCAGGCCTGCATTCTTATATTGGAAAAAAAGGACAAACCGGCGAGGAAGCTTTTGGCTACCGGTAACGGCAGGTGCAATATTACGAACCTCGCATGCCCGGGCTATCGTAACACCTTAAGGTTTTTCGAGTCGGTGGGAATCCTCGCCCGCGAGGAAAACGAGGGCAGATTCTATCCTTACACGGGTAAAGCGAGCGATGTGGTGCATGCTCTTCTTCGCACGGCAAAGGCTCTTGGAATTGAGATTCTTTGCGGCGCAGAGGTAACGGAGGTGTCAAAGGCAGACAACGGCTTTTCCGTAAAGCTTGCAGGCGGAGAGGTGCATACTTCGCGTAAGCTTCTCATCGCGGCGGGAGGCAAGGCTTCCCCGCAATACGGCACAAGCGGTGATGCGGGCAGACTCGCAAGGAGCCTGGGTCACAGCGTGACAAAGCTTGCTCCGGCACTTACGAGCATTGACATAAAGGGGGCTGACGGCACTCTAAAGGGAATCAGAGTAAAGGCAAGAGTAAGCCTCTACCTTGGGGACCGCGAAAAAAGCGAGGAAAGACTCCTTGCGAGCGAGCTTGGGGAGCTGCAGTTTACGGAAACGGGGATATCGGGAGTCTGCGTGTTTAACCTAAGCCGCCTCCTTGAGATAGACGACAATCGGGCGTTTGAGAACTACGAGGCGGAGATTGACTTTGCGCCTGACATGGACATAAACACTGTAAAGGAGCTTCTCTCAGAGCGGGAAACCATAGAGGGCATGACGCAGGATGAAATCCTTTCCGGAATTGTCGACGAGCGAATCGCAAAAATTATAGCAGCTCGCGCGGAGCACGAAAAATATGCCATGGACACCGCAGCGGATTTTGCGGCAGGCTTAAAGGCATTCAGACTAAAGGTCGCCTCTGCGGGCGGCTGGAAGGCTGCTCAGTGCACCAGAGGCGGAGTTCCTCTTTCGGAGGTCGAACCCGAAACCATGGAATCAAAGCTCTGCCCGGGACTTTTCCTTTCGGGAGAGGTCCTCGATTATGACGGACCGTGCGGGGGCTTTAACCTGCAGCACGCATGGGAAACCGGTATGAAGGCCGGAGTTAAAATGGCAAAATAAAAATAACGGAGAAGGTAAATGACGTTTTATCGTATAAACGAGATAAAACTGAAGATAGGCGAGCCGCAGGAAAGAATCCCGGAGCATATTAAAAAAAGACTCGGGCGAGCAGGCCGCGGACTGCAAATTACGGATTACCGCATTGTAAAGGAGTCAATAGATGCGCGCGACAAGGGCGACATCCTGATAGTCTACAGCGTGGAGTTTGCGGCCGATGCAAAGCTTGACCTCCCGGTAGCGGAGATTGCAAAATACGAGCTTCCTGCGAGCGGAGATAAAAAGCTTTCGGGACGGCCTGTTGTGTGCGGCTTTGGGCCGTGCGGCATGTTTGCGGGGCTGATTCTCGCATCCGCGGGCTTTTGCCCCATAATCCTCGAGCGCGGCAGCTTAATGGAAAAGCGCATTGAAAAGGTCGACGCCTTCTGGAAGAGAGGCGAGCTTGACACCGAGTGCAACGTACAGTTCGGCGAAGGTGGGGCCGGCACGTTTTCGGACGGAAAGCTCACGACAAACATCAAAGACCCACGCATAGCCAAGGTTCTTGAAGAGTTCGTGCTTGCGGGGGCAAACGAAGACATAAAGTACAGGCACAAGCCACATATCGGGACGGATGTCCTGCGCGACGTGGTCGTTAACATCAGAAAGAAAATTGAAACCTTAGGCGGAGAAATAATTTTCGACGCAAGGCTTAGCGATATTACTCTTGAAGAGGGAGCCTCCGGGAAAAGCCTAAGCAGCATATCCTACGTAAAAAGGAGCGAAAACGGCGGGACTGAAGAGCGAAAGATCTCTACAAACTGCCTGATCCTTGCGATAGGGCACAGCGCGCGCGATACGTTCCGCATGCTGTGTGAAAAGGGCATGGAAATGCAGCAAAAGGCCTTTTCGATTGGGCTGCGCATTCAGCATCCGCAAATCCTGATTGACAGGGCACAGTACGGCAGACCGCATGCAAAGGCGGGACTTCCGCCTGCAGAATACAAGCTGTCCTACCACTGCAAGGAAAGCGGCAGAGGCGTGTACACCTTTTGCATGTGCCCCGGCGGTGAGGTCATTGCGGCAAGCTCTGCGGAGGGCTGCACCGTAACAAACGGCATGAGCTATCACGCAAGAGACGGCGAGTTTGCGAACTCGGCTCTGCTTGTCGATGTAAGAACCTCTGATTTCGGCTCGGACCATCCGCTGGCGGGCGTGGAGTTCCAGGAAAAATACGAGAAAATTGCTTATAAAAACAGCGCAGGCTACAGGCCGCCTGCATGCAGCTGGGGTGAGTTTGCGGACTGTAGCGATGCCGGCAAAAGGGTCAGGGAATGCTTGCCCGCATTTGCCATCGAATCGATGCTCGAGGCCATGCCTTTTATGGCAAGGCGGCTTCGCGGCTTTGACGAGAGCAGCGCGAAGCTCTTTGCGGTTGAAAGCCGCAGCTCGAGCCCTGTCAGGATTGTGAGAAATGAAGAGTTTCTCTCTTCCGTATCCGGCATCTATCCGGGCGGTGAAGGAGCAGGCTATGCAGGGGGCATAGTAAGTGCGGCGGTGGACGGCATAAAGCTTGCCGAAGCCGTGATTACGCGCTTCGCGAAAATTGAAGAGATGTAGCTTAAAATTGTGATGAAGGAAATAAATGAATAGAAAAGCAAAGAATGCAGCTTGTAAGTTCATAGCGGTAGTTGTGGCCCTCGCCTGTGCAGCGGTGGGCGTATTGGCGTGCTTTGAGTGCGGATTTTACGGTATGATGTATGGCCGTACCTCGGCAGCGGGCGCCGAATCCGGGAGCCTGCGCGCATTTTCGGCAGAGGACCTTGGGGATGGATATATGCTGTTTTCGAATCATTACGACGGCTACGAAATAAAGGTCCCTTCGGGCATGAGCATAGATATGTCCATGGCGGAGGTATGCGCCGTAATTTACGATGATGTGACGCGGATAGAAATTTACAGGCAGGATTTAAACGGCGAAAGTGCTGAAGGCTATATTAACTATTCCAACAAGTTTGCGGCGGACAGCAAAATCAGGGTGATTGAAAGCCGCTATGTTGATGACGAGGAAACGGTGCATCTGTTCATGTGGAGCCGTGGAAAAATCATGGACGGCGATCGCAATTATTATGCGAGCGTCGATATCGTTGATGAAAAGAGCAACGTCGTTTTTTCGATTCTTTATAAGACGCAAAGGGAGATTGACGATTACAGCGATATTTCCTATCTCGCAGACAGCTTAAAGCCTGCATACCGTGTGTCACAAGCACCGCATGCAGCAAATACCGGCAAAATAGACTTAAATAAAGCCGACGGCATTTTCAGCAGATGGAACAGCGAAACGGCAGCCTTTTACGGAAGGTATTTAAGTGAAGTCATGGCAGGACTTTCGTGGGGAATCTTTGAACCCGATTCGTCAAACTTTGATTACAATACCGTGCACCGTTATGAAAAAGAGTTCGGATACAAATTCCCGGTGGTGCTGAACTATACTCAGATTTCCGAAAAGAAATCGAATCTTGCCGAAAGACTTTCGATGGCGTGGAACGAGGGGAAGGTTACAGAGCTTACTCTGCAGATGACAGCACTTGATGAGGGCAATATGATGTACGAGCTCCTCGGCGGGCAGTACGACGATTTTCTTAATGAATATGCGAAAACAATCGCGGATTTTAAGCATCCTGTGCTGTTTCGTCCGCTCAATGAAATGAACGGTGACTGGTGCGTTTACAGCGCATATCATACCTGCAAGGATACCGAGATTTACAAAGCGGTTTACAAATACATATATGACATTTTCGGAAAGCACGGTGCGCTTGAAAACACAATCTGGGTGTGGAATCCGAACAGCAGGTCTTTCCCGAATTACAAGTGGAACGACGCTTTCATGTACTATCCGGGTGACGAATATGTGGATGTTGTGGGGCTTACCGCTTACAATACGGGCTGCTACTATTACACCTACGGCGAGGAGTGGCGCGAGTTTGCAGACCTCTACTCGGATCTCTATGACGAATATGCAAAGAGATTCGCAAAGCCTCTGATTATCACCGAGTTTGCATGCGCAGAGTTCGGCGGAGACAAGGCGGCATGGATGGAGGAAATGTTTAAGGTAATTGCGGGAATGGACCGCATAAAGATAGCAATATGGTGGGACGGCTGTGACTGGGACGCTTACGGCAATGTGGCCAGGGCATACTATATCGACAGCAGCAGCGAGAGCCTTAGCACCTTCGGGCGTGGCATACGCGGCGAGTTTGATATCGAGGCTCCGAATCCGGATTTTTCATCCGCTTATACGGGGGAAAAGCTCGAAAAAATGAAGGCGGAGCTTGAGGAAAACAAGGCGGCGGCCTTTGCTGAGGGAACGACGGTTGAAGAGTATCTTGGAAAGGGCAGACCGGACACCAGACCGAGCTGGCTTATGCAAAAGCGTGACGGCAGCTTCGGATATTCGGACAAAAAGCTTAAGGAGCTTCAGGAAATAAATAAATTGAGCAAGGGGGAATAAAAAATGGTAGCTAAAAAACCTACAATGCTGATGATTCTTGACGGATTCGGTATCAATGACAATTACGATGCAAATGCGATTTTGCAGGCGAACACACCGAATCTTGATGCCATATTCAAAAAATATCCGCACACATCCATAAAGGCGTGTGGACTTGATGTGGGACTTCCGGAGGGTCAGATGGGAAACTCCGAGGTGGGGCACCTTAATATCGGTGCGGGCCGCATCATCTATCAGGAATTAACGCGCATCACAAAGTCGATTGAGGATGGAGATTTCTTTGAAAATCCGGCGCTTTGCCATGCTATGGAGCACGCGAAGAAGAACGGCTCTGCCCTCCACATAATGGGTCTTGTTTCGGACGGTGGTGTGCACAGCCATATAAATCACTTAAAGGCACTTGTCACCATGGCAAAGAAAAAGGGCCTTTCAAAGGTTTATATTCACGCGTTTTTAGACGGACGTGACGTTCCGCCAAGATGCGCATGTATCTATCTTGATGAGCTCAACGCTCACCTTGAAAATACGGGCATCGGCAGGATTGAGACCGTGCAGGGACGCTACTATGCGATGGACAGAGACAAGCGCTGGGACCGCATAAAGCTTGCCTACGATGCACTTACAAAGGGCGAAGGCCACAAGGCGAAAACCGCAGACGATGCGGTAAATACTGCGTACGAGCGCGGTGAAAACGACGAGTTTGTGGTTCCGACGATTGTTAGCGATGATGCACATCCTTTTGTGCCTGTTGCCGATAATGATGCAATAATTATGTTCAATTTCCGTCCGGACAGAGCGCGCCAGATTACGCGCTGCTTTGCGGATCCGGCATTTGACGGATTTGAGCGTGAGCTGCAGCCAAAGAATATTGCTTATACCTGCATGACACAGTATGATGCGACCATGCCAAACGTGGAAATAGCTTATCCGCCGGAAAGCTACAAAAACACGCTCGGCGAATATCTTTCGAGCCTTAATATGAAGCAGCTTCGCATAGCAGAGACGGAAAAGTATGCTCATGTGACATTCTTCTTTAACGGCGGAGTGGAGGCTCCAAACCCGGGCGAGGACAGAGAACTCATCCCATCGCCAAAGGTTGCGACCTATGACTTAAAGCCTGAAATGAGCGCATACGAGGTTACTGAAAAGGTGCTCGAGAAAATCGCGTCGGACAAATACGACGTAATCATATTAAACTTTGCAAATGCAGACATGGTCGGACATACCGGCATTATGCAGGCTGCAATTTCGGCGGTTGAGGCGCTTGATGTGTGCGTTCAAAGAATCGTGGATGCGGTGCTTGCAAAGGATGGGCAGATTCTGCTTACGGCAGATCACGGAAATGCGGATTGCATGATAGACGAAAACGGTGCGCCTATGACGGCACACTCGCTTAATGAAGTGCCTCTTGTACACATTTCATCGGAGCCAAAGGAACTCAAAGCGGGCGGTCGTCTCGCGGATCTTTCGCCGACCCTTCTGGCACTCATGGGAATCCCGCAGCCTGCTGAAATGACAGGGCAGAGCCTGATTAAATAGAGGTGTCTAATGGCGGAAACTAAGAAATCATTTTTGAAGAGCGCCGCAATCCTCGGAATTGCGGGGCTTATCGTACAGATAATGGGAGCGATATTCAGAATACCGCTCGGAAATATAATAGGCGACGAGGGCATGGGATACTATCAGACCGCATACCCTGTGTATGTCGCACTCCTCGTATTTTCAACAAACGGTGCACCTGCCGCGATTTCAAAGATGACATCGGAGAGAATCGCGATAGGGCAGTACAGGGAAGCGCACAGAGTTTTCAAGTTTTCCTTTGAGCTCATGGCGATATTCGGGCTTGTGCTCAGCGTGGCACTTGCCGTATTTGCGCGCCCAATAGTAAATCACTTCGGAGACCCCGGCGCATACTATGCAATGCTGACCATCGCACCGGCGCTCCTTTTCGTACCTATAATGGCTGTATTTCGCGGTTATTTCCAGGGCATGCAGGAAATGGGACCTACCGCTACAAGCCAGCTCACGGAGCAGGCGGTCAGAGTGGGCGTGGGGCTTACACTTGCAATAATTCTCGCAAAAAAGAGCATCCCTGCGGCGGCTGCGGGCGCAACGCTCGGAACCAGCATCGGCCCGATTTTCGGAATCCTGGTAATTTACGTTATCTATTTAAGGCGCCGTGCGGGGATAATGGAGCATGTAAATGCAGATAAAAATACCGTAGAGGAAAGTCGAGGGAGCATACTAAAAACACTTGCTCTCATTGCAATTCCTATTACAATCGGTGTTTCGATTCTTCCTGTTATGAATATAGGGGACCTGCTAATTGTAATGCGCAGACTCCAAGACATTGGCTACTCCACAGCCGAGTCGAATGCCCTTTACGGGCAGCTGACCGGCATGGCAATCCCTGTAGTCAACGTGCCTATGGCACTTGCACTTTCCATGGCTCTTGCAATCGTGCCTGCGATTGCGGCTGCAAACGCAGCAAAGGATGAAAATGCGCTTGCGGGTAATTTACGCCTCGGCATGCGTACAGCCATGATAATAGGCGTGCCTTGCTCGCTCGGAATCATTGCAATCGCGGAGCCTATCATGACGCTTCTTTACCCTCTCCAGCACGACAGTGCGGTGAGCGCGGCAGCGTGCCTTGCGATACTGGGCTTTGGCATAATTTTCTTATGCGTCGGCCAGACAATGGCAGGCGTGCTGCAGGGACTCGGACGTCCCGGCATGGCGGTTTGGTCGCTTGTGGCGGGCTTTGTCGTAAAGTGTGTTGCTTCCTATGCGCTGACAGGCATGCCAAGCCTTAATGTCACAGGCGCGGCCTGGGGCAGCGTGCTCGGCTTTGCCACAATAGGTGTTGTGAACTACATTCTGGCGCGCAGGCTTACGGGCATCAGCCACGACTTTGTCCTCACCTTCGTAAGGCCGATTGCATCGGGCATTCTGATGTTCGGAGCCGTAAAGGTGAGCTTCATGGCGCTTTTAAGACTGGGCCTTGGCGGCACAATAACCACGCTTATCACACTTTGCATAGCGGTAGCCGTTTACGGAATCGCGATACTGAGGTTAAAGGCAATCACGGCAGACGAGCTTTCGTCCTTCCCAAAGGGCGACAAGCTGGCCAAAATAGTGCGCAAGCTGCATTTGGGATAGGAGCAAGCTAAAGTTTTCGGTACGGAGGATGGAATGGCCTGGACAGAAAGACAACAACAAGCAATAGATTACAGAGAGCATAAGGATTTGCTGGTTGCGGCGGCGGCCGGTTCGGGAAAGACCTCCGTAATGGTTGAGCGCGTGATTCGTCTCATTTTGGAGGGCGAGGCCGGCATCGACGAAATCCTTGCGGTCACCTTCACAAAGGCTGCGGCCTCCGGCATGAAGGAGAAAATCGTAGACAGGCTCCGTGCGCGCATAGGCGAGGACCTTGCACGCGGCGACAGCGCGAGCGCGGCAAGGCTTTCAAACCAGCTCGCTTTGGTGGCAGAAGCAGACATCTCCACGTTCGACTCCTTTGCGCAAAAGGTGGTCAGAGAAAACTTCCAGACCATCGATATTGACCCGGGCGCAGGTGTTTGCGACGAGGCGAAATCGGCAATAATGAGAGACAGGGCGCTTGATGAGCTGCTGGAGGGCAGGCTCGCTGAGGCGGAGCCTAGCTTTATTGCCTTTATGGATGCGTATTCGGGCGTAAAGAGCCTCGAGGCGGTCAAAGAATCGATACTGGATATCTATCGCGCAATCATGGCTATGCCGGGTCCTTTCAGTAAGCTATCTGAGATGGCGGACAGCCTAAACATGAATGAAACCGCATTTGTCGGCAGTGGAGCTTTTGAGGCCGTAATCGAGGATTTAAGCCTTGTTAGGCAACGCGCGGCAGATTATGCGGACAAGCTTAAAAACCTGCTTAAAACGCCCGAGCTGGCGCTTATGCGGGCAAAGTATATGCCGGAGTGGGCAGGCTTTGAAAATCTTGACAAAGCTTTTGACAGGCTCTGTGAGGAAGCGGGCAGGGAAGAGCCTGACGCATCGAAAACAGATGAGCTTGCAAAGGAGATAAATCTCATATACGACGGCCTTCGCGAAGTGAAGGAACAGTGGAGAGCCGCAAAGGGCATGAGCGACAGCGAAAAGGCGGCCTTCGAAGCTGTAAAGGAAGAGGGCAAGATCTATAGGGACGGCTATTGGAAGGCTTATGAGGAAATTGCCAAAAAATATTTTGCGCAGCCTCTTTCGGATTCGCTTTCCGAATTAAGAAAGACCCATACTCACGCGAGGGTATTTTGCGATCTCGTGCAGGATTTCCACAGACGCTTTATGGAGAAAAAGGCTGAAAAGCATATGTATGATTTCGGTGATTTCATGCATTTTGCGCTTGAGGCCTTAAAGGATGACGCGGTAGCTGAGCAGTATAAAAATCGCTTTAAGTATATTTTCGTCGACGAGTATCAGGATTCGAACGAGCTTCAGGACGAGCTCATCCGCAGGATTTCGCGCGGCGGAAATGTCTTTATGGTGGGCGACATAAAGCAGTCGATATACAGATTCCGCCAGGCGGAGCCGCGCCTTTTCACGGCCAGATACGGAGCCTATAAAAAAGGCGGCGGGGGCTATGCACCCGGGGCTGTCATAGATTTGAACTCGAACTTCCGAAGCAAGAACTCCGTAGTTGACGCGGTCAATGCGGTTTTCGAGCAGATTATGGAGGGGTATGACGAGGATGCAAGGCTTCATGCGGGAAACACGGAGGCTGACAGGGATAATGTGAGCCCTTTCATAAGCATTGTGGACTGCACCGTGCCCGAGGACGGCGAAAAGCCGGAGGAGGGACGCTCGGAGCTTGAGGCTTTGAATATTGCACGTATCATAAAGAAAAAGATGAAGGAGGATCCGAGCCTTTGCTTTCGCGACATCGTCATCTTAATGAGCAGCTACAAGGGCGTTGCGGGAACCTTCAAAGAGGTTTTTGAAAGAGAAGACATCCCTCTCTTTGTTGAAGAGGAGGATGGTTATTTTGATGCAATTGAGGTTGCAATTGTACTCAATATTTTGCGGGTAATTGACAATATGAGGCAGGATATCCCGCTCATTTCGGTTCTGTACAGCTCTGTTTTCGGCTTTAGCTGTGAAGAGCTTGCAAAGATAAGGATTTTAGGAACAAAGGACGGCAGCGAGAGCTTTTGCGAGGCCTTCCTAAACTGCGCTTTAGGCGCAGTTTCAGGCGGCGGCGCGGAGGCTGCAGGCGAAGCCTGCGCCCTCGCGAAGCGATGCGCCGCCGCATATTCGCGTATACGCGAATGGAAGGCCGAGTGTGGCACAATGCCACTTCCCGACTTTATCTGGAAAATCTACCGCGAAACCGGCATGTACATATTCATGGGAGCCCTTCCGGGCGGTGAGCAGCGCCAGAGCAATCTGCGCATGCTGGTTAGCCGCGCCATCGCCTTTTCGAAGGAGGGAAGCGGCCTATACAGCTTCCTGCAGGAAATAGATGCGGGCAAGAATTACTCAAAGGTGCCGCCTGCAGGCACAATCGGCGAGAGTGCGGATGCCGTGCGCATTACGACCATCCACAAGAGCAAGGGCCTCGAATATCCTTGCGTAATCATCGCCGGCATGCAGAAGGAAATCGGCCGAAGGAATCCTACTTCCTCATTTGTAAAGTTCAACAAATCCGTGGGCATGGCCTTTGATTATGTGGAACCGGACGGCTCGTTTACAAAGACGACAATCATGCAAAAGGCCATAGACAGTCGCGATGCGGTCGAGGATACAGAGGAGAGAATAAGACTCCTCTATGTTGCATTCACAAGAGCGATAAAGCACCTTGTAGTAAGCGCCTACCTGGATAAGCCTGACGAAAAAATCAGGGCTTGGCAGGGCAGCGCGCCTCTAAGCCCGATTAAGGCGCTTAATGCAAAAACCTATCTTGACTGGATTATGCCGACTCTCTCAAGCTGCATTCCGCTTGAAACTGTGGCAGCGGCGAAACTTGCAGGCAAAGGAACTGCGGAGCGAACCGAAACTGTCGCAGGGAGGCTTTTGGAAAGTGCAGGCAGCGTAAGCGTGCGCGAAGAAATCGCAAGGCGCCTGTCCTATGAATATCCTTATGCAGCCGATGTTAACAGTAAATCAAAGTATTCCGTTTCGGAGCTTAATTTTGCAGGGGAAAGGCTGCCGATTGAGCTTGATGTACCAAGCACCCTTGGCCGGCTCACGGTAAGTGAGGGCCTCGATGCAGAGGATGCGGCCGAAAGAGGTACCATCTACCACAAGGTAATGGAGATGATAGATTTCGCAAATCTTTCTTCTGCAGACCCGAAAGCCATCATAGAGAGCCTAAAGGAAAGAGGGTTCATCGAAGAAAAAGGTGCGGACAGAATAGAGGCGGCCGAAATCGAAAGGTTTCTTAGCTCAGATATTGCAAAGCGCATGGAAAGGGCGGCAAAAGTGGGAAAGCTCCGGAAGGAGGCACCGTTTACGCTTCGCATGGAAAAGGACGGACGCGAGATACTCGTTCAGGGTATGATCGACTGCTACTTTGAAGAGGACGGTGAATATGTCCTTTTGGATTACAAGACAAACTATGTAAAGCAAAAGAGCGAAGAGGTTTATGATCATTTCCGCAAAATCTATGCGGAGCAGATTAACCTTTACGCAAAAGCAATAGAAGAGCTGCGCGGAGGAAGGGTAAAGGAACGTTACCTTGTTATGCTCAGCGCAGGGGAGGCACTTAATATATGACACTTGACAAACTGGAAATCGGTTCTAGCGCCGCAATAACCAGGGTAGGCGGTGACGGGCCGCTCAGGCAGCACTTCCTTGACATGGGAATGATACCGGGCACCTGCGTGACGCTGATGAAGTATGCGCCGATGGGTGATCCGATGCAGCTTAGAGTAAGCGGCTACGAGCTTAGCTTAAGGATTGCGGATGCACAAAAAATTGAAATAGAGCCTGTGGAAAGCGCGGAAACCTGCGAAGAGGAAGCGGCCGCAGCGGCGGCTGTGCTTCAGCACCCGGGCTTTGGTGAAGGCGGTATTTTCCACTCAAAGGATCACGCAAATCCGCTGCCGAAGGGCACGGTGCTCACCTTTGCGCTGGCGGGAAACCAGAACTGCGGAAAGACCACGCTCTTTAACCAGCTGACAGGCTCGAACCAGCACGTGGGTAATTTCCCGGGTGTTACGGTAGACCAGAAAAGCGGACAGATCAAAGGCCAGCCGGACACATTGGTTACGGACCTTCCGGGCATTTATTCGCTTTCGCCCTACACCTCAGAGGAGGTTGTTTCGCGAAGGTTCATCCTGGATGAGCATCCAACGGGAATAATAAATATCGTGGACGCAACAAATATCGAGAGAAATCTCTATCTGACGTTGCAGCTCATGGAGCTCGGAACTCCGATGGTGCTCGCACTCAACATGATGGACGAGGTCCGCGGAAACGGCGGAACCATCAAGATTAACGAGATGGAGGAAATGCTCGGAATACCGGTAGTCCCTATCTCGGCATCCAAGAACGAAGGTGTTGACGAGCTTATTCGCCACGCTGTGCACATAGCAAAATATCAGGAGCCGCCGGCAATTCAGGACTTCTGCGGCAAGGACCACAAGGGCGGAGCCGTGCACAGAGCACTCCACGGAATCATGCAGCTCATCGAAGATCACGCAGAGGCTGCGGGCATACCGCTGCGCTTTGCCGCAAGCAAGATCATCGAAGGCGACAGCATCACATACGAGGAGCTGAACCTCACACAGAACGAAAAGGAGATGATTGAGCACATCATCATCCAGATGGAAGAGGAGAGCGGCATGGACAGAGCCGCAGCCATTGCCGACATGCGCTTTTCGTTCATTCACCGCGTCTGCAGAGCCAGCGTTGTGAAGCCGGCGGAGAGCAAGGAGCACCGCAGGAGCCGCCATATAGATGAGTTCCTTACAGGAAGGCTCACAGCCATTCCTGCGTTTATCGCAATCATGGCGTTAATTTTCTGGCTTTCCTTTAATGTGGTAGGCGCATATCTTCAGGACCTCTGCGCAGCCGGTGTCGAGATACTTACGGACATCGTCGCAGCTGCGCTTAGCTCTGCAAATGTAAACGGAGTCCTTTACGGACTTATAATAGACGGTGCATTCCAAGGAGTTGGGGCTGTTCTAAGCTTTATCCCGATAATTCTTTGTCTGTTCTTCTTCCTGTCGATGCTTGAGGACAGCGGCTACATGGCGCGAATTGCCTTTGTGACCGACAAGCTTCTTCGTAAAATCGGTCTTTCCGGGCGAAGCATCGTCCCTATGCTGATCGGATTCGGATGCTCCGTGCCGGCTATTATGGCATCGAGAACACTCCCGTCGGAGCGAGACAGAAAGATGACCATAATGATGACACCTTTTATGAGCTGCACGGCAAAGCTTCCGATTTACGGCTTTTTCTGCAATCTCTTCTTTCCGGAGCATGCGGGTCTCATCATGGTGGGACTTTATTTCCTCGGAATCGTAATCGGCATTCTGCTTGCGCTCCTTTCAAAGGGAACGGTATTCCGCGGCGAAGCGGTACCTTTTGTAATGGAGCTTCCGAATTACAGACTGCCGGGAATTAAAAACGTATGGCACCTCCTGTGGGACAAGGCGAAGGACTTCCTGCAGCGGGCTTTTACGGTCATTTTCCTTGCCTCAATCATAGTCTGGGCACTTCAGAGCTTTGACTTTTCGCTGAATCTGGTGACCGATTCGAAGGACAGCATTCTGGCCGGGCTTGCAGGCGTGCTGGCGCCGATTTTCAGCCCTCAGGGCTTCGGCGACTGGCGCATAGTTACCGCGCTTATCGCGGGCTTTATGGCGAAGGAAAGCGTAGTCTCAACCCTTACCGTACTCTTCGGAGAGGGTGGGATTGTGGCTGTGCTCGGCGTATCGTCGGCAGCTTCCTTACTTGTCTTCTGCCTTCTTTATACGCCTTGCGTGGCGGCTATCGCTTCCGTGAGACGTGAGCTTGGCGGAAAGTGGGCACTTGCCATGATTGCGCTGCAGTGCGGCGTGGCGTGGATTGTCTCACTTGTCGTGTCGGTAATCTTCTGAATAATTGCAAGTTTGGGAAAAACGCTGCCCCTATTGTAAATTTTGGGCCGTTTATGATATAATGTAATGAGTATTCGAATGCCCACACGGACGAGGGCATTTTAACCAAAGGAGAACAGAATCAAATGAGATTCGTACCAACCAATTGTTTGCGAGTAGGCATGGTTGTCGGTGAGAATCTGTACAATCAGGCCGGAGATTTGCTCCTCTCGCGAGGTACGCCGCTCACGGATGATTATATCTATTCCATTGAACGACTAAAATACAACGGAATATATATCGAGGATGATATTTCAAAGGAAATCGACGTCATTAATGTTGTAAGCGACAAGGTTCGCTCCAAGGCAGTAACCGGCGTAAAGAGTGCCTTTGTTGATATTGCGAAGAACCCTGAAGAGGCTAAGAAAAGCCTTTCAGATGCAAAGCAGCAGGTTGAACAGATAGTAGACGAAATCTGTAGCAATCCTGATTTGATGATTAACATGGTGGACATGAAGGTCTTTGACGACTACACCTATTACCACTCGGTAAACGTGGCAATTCTGTCCATCGTAATCGGCGTAGCGCTGGGAATGGAGAGGGAAGAGCTCTGCAACCTCGGCTACGGCGCGCTACTCCACGATATAGGAAAGGTCTTCATAGACAAGGACCTCTTAAACAAAAAAGGCAAGCTGACGGCTGCTGAATTCCAGATATTAAAGAATCACGCACTGCTCGGCTATGAACATATCAAAAAGGGCTACGGCGTTTCAAAGACGTCCTGCATGGCGATTCTCGACCACCACGAAAGATACAGCGGCGGCGGATATCCGAACGGACTTTCCGGAAACAACATTTCCCTTTATGGCAGAATCATTTCGGTTGCGGACGTTTACGACGCGCTTACATCAGACCGTCCTTACAGACGTGCGATGATTCCTGCGGAGGCCATTGAGTACATTATGGCTTCCACCGAAACTCTCTTCGATCCAAAGATCGTTGCAGTTTTTGTTAAAAAGATAGCACCATATCCTATAGGCACCTGTGTTAAGCTTTCAGACGGCAATACGGGCATCGTTCTCGAAAACAGAGAGGAGCTGTGCCTCAGGCCGAAGCTCAGGATATTCAAAGATAAAGAAGGCTTCCTCGACGAGCCTTACATCATGGATTTGGCGGATTTCGAATCTCTGAACGTCACAATCGTTGATGTAGTTTCCTAACGGAGAATGGCATGAACAAATTTACCGACTACTACAAGGTCTTACAAGTTCATTATGAAGCGGACGACAAGGTTATAGAGTCGGCATATAAATGTCTGTGCAAGAAATACCACCCGGACATCAATACGGCAGAGGATGCGGCAGACCGTATGAAGGATCTGAACGAGGCCTATGCGGTATTAAGCGATCCGGACGCGCGCAGGGAATACCACAAGGAATGGTACCGCGTGACGAACAAACCGGGCTCCGAGATTATGAGCGAAGAGGACTACAGAATGGAGCTTGCGACATCGGTTCTCGACAGCTTTTTCCGCGATATGGTCACGGAAAACTGGGATGCGGCTTATGCGAAGCTTACGGATGTCGACCGCAGGAATGTGCCTTCCTCGGATTTCAGAGAATGGAAGGAGGCTGTGGCAAAGCTCCACAAGCTCTCCGACTACAAGATTAAATATGAAAAAACCTTCAAAAACTGCGATTACGGTGGTTTGGTCTTTAACGAGATTCTGCTGTTTTCCGTAGAAATGACGGTGCTCGAAATTGCGAGCGGCCAAATTTCTCACGAAAAGACGAAAAAATACATGGCGCATGTGAACGACTCATGGAAGCTGTGCCTTGGATATGCAGACCTTAAGCCTGTAATTGCAAAGTTCAATTATTTCTCGCTCTTAAAAGCGCAAAATATGCAGACAGAGCGCCTGCATATGCTCAATTACTACGAGCTGCTGGATCAGAGCAGAAAAGAGCTTGCACGCTGCCGCCGCTATGGCAATCCGATGACGCTCATTATGCTCACTCTTCGCTGCAAACCTAGCGACATGGTCGTTTCCGAGGAAACCTACCTTGAAAAGTGCATGTCCTATGTGAGCAAGGTCATCTGCCAGACCATCAGACAGACCGATATTGTCGGCAGGTACCACGAATCGAGCTTTGCGATAGTTCTCACCGAGACAGAGCTTGAGCCGGGCAAGGGCGTAATGGCAAAGCTTCTGCAGGCGGCAAAGAGGCCGAAGAACCTGAACTACTCGCTGACGGCGGCCTGCACGGACTGCAAGAGCGACGCTCCGATGGAAGACATATTAAAAGCGGCACTCAGAAAGGCCGCTCCGGATAAAATAAAAAACGAACTGTCCTACTTCCTGTAAAACGGGTGATAGGACAGTTTTTATATTCCCATATAAAAACGCCGAGTCACATTCGCTCGGCGCTTTAAATTTACTTTTTTGTATCCAGATAGACACCCGTTGTTTGGGCGGAGCCTATCTTGTATCCATCAAGTATGTTTTTCTCGTTGTGCTCGGTCTCCATACCGCGGAGTGCAACTTCGCGCTCTTCGTAAATACGACGCACCACGTCCTTGTCAAATGCGAGGATGAGGTTGACCTTGTCATTGATTTGGAGCTTTTGTTCCGGTGAAAGCTCTTTATCAAATGTAGATCTATGAGCGTCCTCCAACGCGTTAATACGTTCAATTACTTCTACTCGTTTATTACCCAGACGCTCATAGTCCTCCCATTTATCTTGGTTGAGACTGCTCATTATTTCCTCAGAGCAGGAGAGGAGCTCGGAAAGCATACTCATCTTGGTTTCAAAATATTCGGTTGTGGTTGTGATATTTGCCATATGTGTCCTTCCTTAACGGAGGTTCACCTATCAGCCTACAGACTTTTTCTGCTGGCGAGAGATCTTGTCGGCTTCTTTGAAGGCATCCTTGAGATTGTCCAGGATTCCTGCGAGTCTCTTTAATGTAGCGGTGTCCTTTGCAACCAGAGCTCTGCCGAGTTCATCGTTGACGAACAGGTAGATATCTGCGAGGTTAATGGAAATCGCATAGTTCATGTCTAAAGAGTTTCTGAGAGTGGAAACAATCTTCTGAGCCTTGGATACGCAATTGTATGCGCCAACGGCGTCGTGCTTTTCGGTGAGCAGACACGCGAAGCTGATCTGCTTGCTTGCTTCTTCAAATAACTTTACGAGGATTTCTCCTTTTGTTAATGTCTGTAATGACTGGTTCTTGTAAACCTGATATGGGTTGCTATACTGCATATTTTCACATCCTTGCTTCAATAATATTGTATTAGCTACAATCTGTGTTATAACGGTTATCTATAATCAGAGCGTTTGGCGTCCTGCCGTTTCTCTAATTAGTTACTTGTGTAGGCTCCAATCAGGGACGACATACCGTCCATGTTGGAAACCAGTGACTCGAGTGCGGAGAACTTTTTCCACCAGTACTGCTGACGCTGCTCCAGTCTGTCCTGAAGAGTTTCAATGTACTTTTTGATATCCTTTATCTTGGAGGTGATGTTGTTCTCTGTATCGGAAGCTGTGTTGCCGATGCCGGCCTTCTCGATGAGTGAACCTCTCGATCCCTTTGGACCGCTGGTCTTTACTGCCGAGTTAACCGCATTCTTCATTGCGTTGCCGAAGCCCGTTTCACCGAGGAAGAAGTCCTTTACCTGCTCGCTCTTTGTGGAGAGGGCGGTGTCAAGCTTGTCCTCGTTTATTGTGAGCTTGCCGTTCTCTGTGTAACCTGCTGACTGAACACCCATCTCGTAGAACGAGAAGCCGTTGAAGCTTGTATACATCAGTGAGTTAAGCTTTGAGGAGATGCTGTTGAGCGTGGTGTCGTTTCTAAGAATGCCTGCCTTTGCTTTTTCTTCCCACTTTTCGATTTCAGAATCGGACATTTCCTTTTTCTGAGCATCGGTGAGCGGAGCATAGTCGTTTGAGCGCTCTTCCTTACGAGCTTTATTTATCATCTCTATCATTTCATTGTAGTCGTTTACGAAGCCGACTATCATGTCCTTGAGAGAGGATGTATCTGCGCTTGTTTCAACCTGAATTGCTTCTTCGCTGGTAGCCTCGAGAGTCAGGAACATGCCGTTTACGGAGATGTTCTTGTTGGATTCTCTCTCAACTCTTTCACCGTCGATGAAGAATACTGCGTTTTGGCCCTCTGTTACGGTAGGCTCCTCTGCGCTTGCGCCGGATACGAGACCGAGGGAAGCGAGGAAGCCGTCCTCGTCCTTAATCTCGATGTTAGCGCCGCTGCCTGTTGCAGTGCTTGTCAGGGTGAAGGTGTCGCTGATCTCGGAGTAGGTGAGGTTAACACCCGCATTGGAGTTGTTAATCTGATTCATTACCGAGCGGAGCGAGGTGTTGTTCTTGATGCTGAACTCTACACCGTTGATTTCAATTTTGTATGTCTTAATGCCTTCCTCATCAGCTTCGATGTCCTCTGCGAGAGCCTTTGCGAAAGCCTGGCTTTCTTCGAGAGAGGAAATCTGCTTGTTGAGGTTGATCTTGTTTGTTGCACCGTTTACGATTCCGAGTGCCTCGAGAGGAGACTTGTCATCGCCTACCGCGTAAACGGAAAGCGCGGAGCTCTTTGCCGTGTCGAGCTTGAGCCCACCGTTCGCATCGTAGGATACGTCGATGCGGCCTGCGCCGAATGCGGAATCGAGTTTGTCCTGAAGTGCAGACTGGAATGCCTTGCTTGCACCCTCAGGATCGGAGCTGTCATAAGCTGTATAGAAGCTTTCCATGAACTCGTTGTCAAAGGCTACTGCCTTTGTGCTTCCGTCGAGTGTGAAGGAAAGGCTCTTTCCTGCAAGACCTGCAAGGGTCGTGCCTTCGATGTTTTCAGGGTTTGTGTAGTCCTCGCCGTTTAAGAGGGACATGAGGTCTACGCTGCCGATAATATTGCCGGAAACTCTGCCTGAAGCAATCTTCATGCCGCTTGCCAGCTGCTGAATGCTGTTGATCGTGAAGCTCGTCGAAAAGCTCTCCGAGTTGGTCGTTACGGAAACAGCCTTGCCGGATGCGCTTGCTGTAATGGTGTTAAAGGAAGCGGATCTGGTGATGTCGGTCTTTGAAGTGATATCCAGATATTTGGACTGGAAAGACTGCATCTTCGTGATAATCTCACGATAAGCCTCCTGCTGCCATTCGAGCTTCTGAACCTGCTGATTCTGCTTGTCTATTTTTGTTTGTTCGGTATTTGTAAGGCTCGCTACGAGAGTATCGGTATCAATGCCGGAAGCCATACCACCGAATCCCTTGATGCCGCTGAGCGATGATGAGCTCTGCGTGCTTGCAGTTGAGTTTACAGATGCCATTTTGTACCTCCTTGTACTTTTTCGGGGTAAATCCTTTTATATATATCAAGTCTGTGTGTTCTTAACGTCTCAATATTATTATCGTCAGGGGCCCCTCAAACTTAAGGAAAAAATTAAAAAATCCTGTGTTTTTTTGACGGAACAAACTGCGCCGCCTGATACGTAAAAAGCCGGGGATTTTAACCCCCGGCATAGCTGCTATTCCTTGCGATAAACGGAAGGGCAGATGTACTTGAATTTGTGGTTGCAGCCCGAAAGGGATTCGCTGTGACCTATGAAGAAATATCCACCCGGAAGCATTGCATCGTAGCACTTGTTTACGATGGCCTCCTTTGTAGGAAGATCGAAATAGATCATTACGTTTCTGCAGAATATTGCTTGGAACGGCTTCTTGAATTTGAACTCATCCAGCAGGTTGAAATATCTGTAGGCAACCTTTGCGCGAAGGCTGTCGATTACCTGGTAACGATTGCCCTCGACCTTTTTGAACCACTTTGAAACCCACTCAGGCGGCATTTTTTCAATGTCTGCCGCATCGTAGATTCCCTGCTTTGCCTGAGTCAGCACCTTCATGGAAATGTCGGAAGCGAGGATTGTGGAATCCCAGCTGCTTGCCTTTGATCCGAGGTAGTTTTGCGTAATCAGTGCGAGTGTGTAAGGCTCCTGACCCGAAGAGCAAGCTGCCGACCATACACGCAGGTCCGTGGTTTTAAGAGTATTCTCAATCCATGGAAGGACGGTGTCCTGATAGAAGGAGAAATGTTCGTTCTCACGCATGAAGTAGGTGTGGTTAGTGGTAAGCTTACTTACGATGTTAACCAGCTCTTCAGGCTGAGATTGGAGATATTTGAAGTATTCCATGTAGGTCTTGTAACCGTGCTCGGTAACGAAGTTGCCGAGTCGACCCTCTATAAGAGGCCTCTTTTGCGAGAGGTTAACACCGTACGAATCCTTCATCAGTTTTACTATAAAGTTAAATTCTTCGTCTGTTAAATAAAGCATAAAATCTAAGCCTTTCTTTAGCTATTTTCACAACATTTTCATTTCGTTCCGACTAGTAGTTAGCCAGAATGTTCGGTACATCGAGGATCAGGCTGATGGAGCCGTCGCCCATGATTGTACAACCGGAGATTCCGATATCTCTGCCGATGAGCTGCGTAATGAACTGAGGCATAGGTTTTACTACTACCTGATGCTTTCCGATGAGTTCATCCACAAAGAGGCAGGCGAGACGGTCACCCGTATCA
>JAEEGU010000083.1 GCA_016280485.1 Bacillota bacterium
GAGGAGCGGGGAAAGCTTTCAGCCCTCCTTGATGATGGGATGATTGATACGTTCAGGTTGTTTTATCCCGATACCGTGACCTACAGCTGGTGGTCGTACCGCTTCAAGGCACGCGAGCGCAACGCGGGGTGGAGGATAGACTATTTCCTCGTCTCAGAAGCCTTAAAACCGCGCCTTAGAGACGCGAAAATCCATACGGAGATTTACGGGTCGGATCACTGTCCGGTAGAGCTTATAATCGAATAAGAGACTAAAGAATAATTAAGAATACTTAAGCGGGATGGCACTACGGCCATCCCGCTTTTTGTCTATTTTTAAGGTTTGATTTATCTAATACTAAACTACTGAATCGAGTCAGCCTCTTCGCGGTCGTTTGTAACCTTGAGCTTGTCGAGGATGTAGAATGTGAGACCAAGAACCATACCAACGATTGTTGCAAGGCACATACCTGTGAGCTGTACATCACCGATCTGGATGTATGCTCCGGAGAGACCTGTAACGAATACGATTGATGTCATTGCGAGGTTTCTTGCCTTACCGTAGTTTACCTTCTTGTCAACGATTAATCTGATACCGGATGCTCCGATCATACCGTAGAGCAGGAATGAGATACCGCCCATTACAGGAGCAGGGATTGAGTTAATAAGTGCAGAAGCAGGTGCGAAGAATGCGAGCAGGATGCTGAATACTGCAGCACCGCCGATTACCCATACGCTGTAAACCTTTGTTACTGCCATAACACCGATGTTCTCGCCGTAGGTTGTTGTCGGAACGGATCCGCAGAAACCGGAGAGCATTGTGGATACACCATCAGACAGGAGAGATCTGTGAAGACCAGGGTCCTTAAGAAGATCCTTACCAACGATTTCGGAGGTTACTACCTGGTGTCCGATGTGCTCGGAGATTACTGTGAGTGATGCCGGAATTATGATTAAGATTGCTGTTAAGTCGAACTTAGGGAAGAGAAAGTTCGGGATTCCGAAAATCTTTGCTTCCGTAACAGGTGTGAAGTCTACAAGACCCATCAGGAGTGCTATTACATAGCCTGTGCATATTGCAATCAGGATTGCGATGGCTGATGCAAAGCCTCTGAAAATTACCTGGCCGGCTACCGCCATGAGAAGTGTAAGTATGAATACGATAACGAACTTCGGGTTGATTTCTGTGTAGGTGTCGGAAAGAATCAGACCACCGTTTGAAGCTGCTGTCTTTGCGAGCTCAAGGCCGATAAGCGCTACTACCGGGCCCATTGCTGCAGGAGGCAGTACTACGTCAATCCAGGCAATGCCTACGAACCTTATTAGTATTGCGACTGCACAGAAGATTGCACCGGTTACCACGAAGCCGCCGAGCGCGTATTGGTAACCGTAATTCGGATCTGCGAGCAGAATGAATGTCGGTGAAAGGAATGCGAAGCTCGAGCCCAAGTATGCAGGAGCCTTGCCCTTTGTGATTGCGATAAATATAAGTGTGCCGATACCGTTCATCAGCAGTACGATGGAAGCGTTTATGCCAAAGAGCCAAGGTACCAGTACCGATGCGCTGAACATAGCGAATGTGTGCTGAATCGAAAGAGGTATGCCCTGCGCGATAGGCACTCTTTCCTGAACTTGAATAATTCTTCTTTCTTTACTCATTTTCGTTCTCCTTTTTTAATGACCTGAGTTTGATGATAAAAAACTATTCTTCTTCATAAATAGTTACGCCGGTTTCGTCATCGCATTCCGCAAGCTTGACAACAACCTTTTCCCTGCGCGATGTAGGAATGTTTTTCCCCACATAGTCGGGCCTTATCGGAAGCTCTCTAAAGCCTCGGTCTATCAGCACACAGAGCTGAATCGTACCGGCTCTTCCGAACTCGGTAACGGCATCCATCGCAGCTCTTACGGTGCGACCGGTGTAGATAACATCATCGACCAGAATTACATCCTTGCCCGTAACCTCGAAGTTTATCTCTGAGCCATGAAACTCAGGCTTCTCGGATTCGGTAAGGTCATCTCTGTGTCTGGTGATGTCAAGCTTTCCGACCGGTATGTCTACGCCCTCGAAAAGTTTGATGTATGCTGCCAGCTTTTCGGCCAGCGGCACGCCTCTTGACTTGATACCCAGCAGAACTACATTGTCACAGCCTTCGTTTTTCTCCGTAATCTGATGAGCCATTCTTTTTAATGCTCTTTCGATTTCGTCTTCATGCATTACCTTCGATTTCAGTTTTAACATCGTTAACCTCCCTTGGGCAATAAAAAAATCTTGTCTCTCGACAAGATTTGAAAGCATGTTGACACACGAAGATTACGCTTCGCTACGGCATATGCAATCTTGTCGGCATCTCTGTACCAACTTAAAGATGTTTTTTACCCAAAAGAATAATACAAGATATAGGCGAATATGTCAAGAGGTTTTACTAAATATATGGTATAATAGATTCATTGGAGGAAGCGAAAAGATAATGAAATATTTGGTAGTAAGCGACACCCACGGTGATATAAAAAAAGTTATAGAAATATTTAACGCCGCAGGCGGAGAAAAAACATACAAAGGGATAATCCACCTCGGCGACTACTCGCGGGATGCGGAGGACATCGAGGAAGAGCTTGGCTGCAAAGTGATAGGCGTTATGGGAAACTGCGACGGCGACTACGGCAGCGGCGACTTCAAGGTCTTAGACACAGAAGCCGGCAGGATATTGCTGACCCACGGCCACGGCCAGAGGGTAAAGATGACATACATGAACCTTGTCTACAGGGCGCAGGAGCTTGACTGCGTTATGGCACTTTTCGGCCACACCCACATCCCGACCTACGAAACCGAGGGCGGGGTAATGCTCTTAAACCCGGGCAGCCTCACATATCCGGGGGATGGGAGCAGCGGCTCTTATGCGGTACTCGACATAGAGGGTGACGAGATAAATGCGTCCGTTTTATATTATCATCCGCAGGGTAGCGCTCCTGAGGAAGGTAAGAAGAGCGGACAAAAGGTAAAGGGCGGTCATTTGCGGAGTCTCATAAATTACAGCGACAGATTTTAGAAAGGCTAATTTTCGCGTTTTCGCAAGTTGACTGAAAACTCAAAATAGAGTAAAATGAAATTTATAGTAAAATGCAAAGGAAGGTTTTCTATGAAGGACAAATCAGGTAATGACATCGTTGAATTACAAATAAACGTGGGCGGCGAGCGCAAGGTTATATACAAGTATCGCAAAGCCCGGGTAGACTCACCGAAGGCACCTCTTTCGGATGAGACAATAATAGAAATAGTCCGTGCAGCGGCAAAGAATGATATTCACCACATTACACTCACAGGTGACGATCCCTTGGACCGCGAGGGCATAGTAGAGCTTTGCTCAAAGATTAAAGAGACGGCAGGAATCGACAGACTTTCTCTTACCACAAACGGCATAGCTCTTTCGGACAATGTGGAGGCCTTAAAAAATGCAGGCCTTGACGATGTAAACATAAAGCTCGACACGCTCAAATACACAGCCTACGAAAAGCTGGTTGAAAACGGTGAGCTCGACAAGATAATCCCGAGCATCAACGCGGCGGTAAACGCAAAGGTTTCGCCGGTGACGCTCGTTGTGCATATTTTCGAAGGAATTAACGATACTGAGCTGATGGATTTCCTGCAGCTCACATTCCAGCATAAATACAGAATCGTTTTCCGCGAGTTTGCGGAAGAAGGACCGGATGAATTCAAATCCGTAACCGAGGTGGCAATCAGAGAAAAGATGCCGGCTCTTCGCACAACCCTGCAGGAGGGCGAAACCGTGCAGCCCGGCGAAATCGAATACTTCAAGTATCCGATTGGTGTTGGCAAAATCGGCTTCGACTCGCCGCTTACATCAAAGGATGCAGCGGGACGCGGAATTGCGGTAGTGGATGAGGACGGCCGGCTCAGGCTCAATCCTTATGCAAAGGAGAGCGAGGATGTAAAGGCTGCGCTTGGAATGTAAATGTGCGCAATTAAAGACAGAAAGTGAAATTACAGTGAAAGTGAGGGAAGCAAATGAATAAGCTCAAGATTACAGAAACGGTACTGCGTGACGGTCACCAGAGCCTTATGGCAACCAGAATGAGAACCGATGAAATGCTGCCGATACTGGAAGTGATGGACAGTGTCGGATACAATGCTCTCGAGATGTGGGGCGGCGCTACTTACGATGCCTGCATCAGATTTTTGGATGAGGACCCTTGGGAGCGTCTCAGAGAGATCAGAAAGAGAGTAAAGAACACAAAGCTTCAGATGCTTCTCCGCGGACAAAATCTTTTGGGATACAGACATTACGCGGATGATGTGGTTGACGAGTTTGTGGCAAAGGCAATCGAGGGCGGAATCGATATAATCCGTATATTCGATGCGCTTAACGACACCAGAAACCTCGAGGCCAGCATCAAGGCGTGCAAAAAGTACGGCGCTCACGCGCAGGGTACAATTTCCTACACAAAGAGCCCGGTACACACAAACGAAATGTTCGTAAAGCTCGCAAAGGAAATCGTCCAGATGGGAGCAGATTCCATCTGCATCAAGGATATGGCGGGACTTTGCGATCCTTATACAACATACGACCTCATAAAAGCGCTTAAAGCGGCGGTGGAAGTTCCTATCGAGCTCCACACTCACGCCACAAGCGGACTCGGCAGCCTTACCTACATGAAGGCGGCGGAGGCGGGGGTCGATATAATCGACACGGCGATTTCGCCGTTTGCGGAGGGAACCTCGCAACCGCCGACGGAGCCGCTGGTTGCCGCATTTGCAGGCACCGAGCGTGACACGGGACTCGACCTTGAAATCTTAAATCAGGTGGCGCTCCACTTCAGACCTATACGCGAAAAGTATATCGCAGATGGCCTGATCGATCCGAAGATTATGGGCGTAGATATCAAGACACTGCTCTATCAGGTACCGGGCGGTATGCTGTCGAACCTCGTCAGCCAGTTAAAGCAGGCGAATGCGATGGACAAGTTTGAAGAGGTACTCGCAGAGGTTCCGAGAGTTCGTGAAGATTTCGGTTATCCGCCACTTGTTACTCCGTCAAGCCAGATTGTGGGAACACAGGCTGTGCTCAATGTGGTAACGGGCGAAAGGTACAAGATGGTGCCTAACGAGGCAAAGGATCTCGTGCGCGGCAAATACGGTCGCACGGCGGTTCCTATCAGCCCTGAGATTATCAAGAAGATTATCGGTGATGAGGAGCCTATAACCTGCAGACCTGCAGACCTGCTCGAGCCGGAGCTTCCAAAGATTCGTAAGGAAGGCGCAAGATATATCACAAATGAAGAGGATGTTCTGACAAAGGCTATGTTCCCGAAGCCTGCGGACGACTTCTTCAGAAAGCGCGAAGCAAAGCTGTATGCAATCGATCCTGACTTCCTGAATGAAGAGGATTGCGTTTATCCTGCGCCATAAAAAATAAAGTTGGAGATTGAATGGAGAATTAAAAATGCTAAAAGTAGTCAAATTCGGCGGCTCATCCATGGCGGATGCCGC
>JAEEGU010000084.1 GCA_016280485.1 Bacillota bacterium
ATGAAAATAGCAGTAGAAAATAAATCAAAACTCTATATAGCATTGATTACTACGCTGATTTCGCTTATAATATTAGTTACGGGTACGTATGCTTGGTTCACACTTTCCCTTTCGGGAAAGGTCCAGGAAATGGAGCTCAAAGTAACTGCGGGCGATTCATTGTATGTTGACACGGTAAATCACGGTAATGATGTAGCCGCTTTTGCCGGCAAGAACACAGTTAATAACGACGATGTTTTGACTCAGCTTCGCGGGAATTCTTGGTTTAGCAATTCCGCAACCTTTGGCGCCTTTCAAATTACTCCGCTTACAAGTGGAAATGGAACAAAGTTCTATACTGAATCCGGCGGAACAATCACGGCGGGTGCGTTGCAATTCATGCAGTTTGATTTGTACTTTATTTCAACAAACAGCATGGATGTTTATCTAACCACTGCAGAGTCAAGCACAGGGGCGGACGATGGCACAAAGGTTACTTACAAAACCGGTGGTGTGAATAACACTTCACAGCAGGCGATTGAAAAATGTGTCAGGATCAGCTTTTCTGTAGAGGATGCTGCAACTGCCAAGACATACGAACCTAAAAAGGAATCTAGTAGTACAACACTTCACGTAGCTGCCGCAAAGTCAGACAATGGTGGCAATGCTACGCAGACAACGTTTGAAACTGCGAATATCAATACCGAAGGAGCAAACCTTTTCCATTTGGATGCAGCAACAGCAAAGAAGGTTACTGTTAGAATTTGGATTGAAGGTGAAGACGAGCAGTGTAAAGACGGTGTTATAGGTGCTGTATTTCTGACTCAACTAAGGTTTGAAGGGAAGAAATAGGTAGGCGATGGAAACTAAAAAGAAACGCAGTGTAGTAGGATTGATTGTAAATGTTCTTCTGTGGATTGTCATAGTGATAGCGGCGGTATTCACCATATTCACTCTGGCGACGAGCGGAGACGGAACATCGACCATAGGCGGATACATCCCGATGACGGTATTATCCGACTCTATGAAGCCGGAGTTTGCCGAAGGCGACCTTATTTTGGTAAAACAGGCAGAACCTGACTATGAATACAAGCTCGACGACATAGTTTCTTTTTACACCATAATCGAAGGCAAAACAGTAATCAATACCCACAGAATTGTGGAAATAGTAGACAGCAACGGATTAAAGCAATATGTCACCAAGGGTGATGCAAATCCGACAATTGACGAAAAGATGATAATCGACGGCGACATTATCGGAGTTTACTCCGGCAAGGTCCCTGTCCTCGGTCCTCTTTTCAAAATCCTGAAGTCAAAGATAGGCTTCCTCGTAATAATTATCCTTCCGCTTCTCGCATTCTTCATCTATCAGGCATATAACCTGATTCTCGTAATGGGCGAAATGAAGAAAGAGGCAGTGGCTGAGGCAAACGAAAAGAGCCGCGAACAGATTGAGGCGGAGCTTCGTGAAAAGATTGAAGCCGAAACAAGGGCAAAGCTTGAGGCGGAGCAGGCAGCAAAGACTGACGCGGATTCACAGGACCAATAAAAGCAAAAGGTTGATTGATGAGCGAATTTTTGAAGCTCGCTTATGAACTTCTCGCGAGCATATTCCTAAACTTAATAGGATTTTTCGGCACCATATTCAAAGCCATAATCAAGCTCTTTTCCGCTGATTTAGTCCAGTATGTAAACATCATCAAGGCATATGTTGTGGACTTTGGAATATTCAGCTGGATTATGACGATAATCCTGATTGCGGTAATCCTTGGCATCTTCGGTATAGCGGTATTCTTTATCGCGCGGACGATTATACGTCGTCACCGCAGAAAGAGCCAAGAATTCGACCAGGACGAGCTGCTCGGAGAAATCGGCGCATTAAACCGCCAGGTAGTGGAACTCATCAATGAGAAGAACCAGATTATGGCGATGCAGGTTTCACAGCTCGGACTTTCGCCGGGCGACAGCTTAGAGGACTATGTCGAAAAGCTGGAGGAGCAGAAAAACGGCGGAAAGGCAACCGACAAAAAGGATGCTTCCAACGGCGAGCACCGCTTCACAAAGCTGGATTTGGTTGACGAAAAATATGCGGAATTTGAGGAGCCGGCATACAACGACAGCATCACGCTCGAGGATTTCTGCGAGAGATACCGCAACTTTGCGGCGAGCAAGCTGGGACTTTACTACAAGCCGGAGCTTGTAAAGCTCTATGTGGCGTCCATGGCGGCATCGAGAATCATAATTCTCGAAGGTATATCGGGTACAGGAAAGACGTCTCTTCCTTATTCATTCGGCAAGTTCCTCGGGAACTTTGCAACGCTCGTATCCGTACAACCGTCATATCGCGACAAAACAGAGCTGCTCGGCTACTTTAACGAGTTCACAAAGAGATTCAACGAAACGGAGTTCCTCCGTGCCGTATACGAAGCGGGCTTCCGCAAGGAGCCGAGCTTCATCGTACTGGACGAGATGAACCTGGCGCGTATAGAATACTACTTCGCGGAAATGCTGTCCGTACTGGAAATGCCGACACCTGAAGAATGGCTGATAGATCTGGTGCCGACGGGCTGGGATACAGACCCTAAGCTCCTGCAGGACGGCAAGCTGCGCATCTCGACAACGCTTTGGTTTGTCGGAACGGCAAACAACGATGACTCGACCTTTACCATCACCGACAAGGTTTACGACCGTGCGATGGCCATCGAGCTCAACGAAAAGGCGGAGCCGTTTGAGGCGCCGGACACAGAGCCAATTTCAATCACAGCGGAACATTTGAGTGCTATGTTCGAAGAGGCAAAGGAGCTTTATCCTATCTCCGAACAGATGCGTTCTCGCATATATAAACTTGACGGATA
Organism: Bacillota bacterium; assembly: GCA_016280485.1. GTDB lineage: Bacteria > Bacillota > Clostridia > Peptostreptococcales > Anaerovoracaceae > UBA3871. Next base: position 2,835 of record JAEEGU010000084.1, read on the forward strand.
TCTGCTCACAAGATTCAAGATGAGCTTCGGTAACCGTATTTCAAAGCAGGTGGACGATTTCGTCCCGGTATATGTGGCTTGTGGCGGCACTGAGATGGAAGCGGTAGATTTCTTGATTTGCCGCAAAATCTTGAAGAAATTCGAGTCCATGAACATTCCTTACGTAAAGGATGAAATCAAGGAACTCATTCTGTTCATCGAAAAGACATTCGGTAAAACCGGTCTTCCTGAAAGCAGAAAATATCTCCTCAAGATTCAGAATTTGTTCTAAAAAATGCCCGTCCTTGCCAAAGGGCGGGTTTTTGTAATTTTATAGGCCGGTTTACGGCTACGGAGGACATTTATGGCAGGCACACTCATCGACATGTATCTTAAATACAGAAACAAGGTCGAAAGGGCGATGGAGAACGACAACTATTATAACTATATGATGGGTCTCATCTCCGAAGCACCGAACGAGATAGAACAGTTCAACCGTGTGCTGCACAAAAAGGTCGACGAAAAGTGGCTGCGTGAGGTAGAAGCCGGAATCCCCGCGCTTATGCAGGTCATTGCTAACCCCCGCCGCTTCATAAAGGCGGAGGAGGAAATCGTGCCGGTGGAGCTTGCAAAAAAGATTACCGCCGACTCGGTAAAGCATCTGGCCCGCAATACGCAGTTCATCAGCGACATAGATAAAAACGGCAATGTCCGTCCGTCGAAAATCATGTCGGTAACGACACAGGAAAGCTATAATCTATACGAAAACAGATTCATATATCACCTGGTTAATAAGCTGGTGCGCTTTATAGATAAGCGTACGGATATCATCTTCTGGTCCACGGGCGACGAGCAGGAATCGGTGCTCCGTATAAACTCCGAG
>JAEEGU010000085.1 GCA_016280485.1 Bacillota bacterium
AATGCCACAGACAAGAGAGCACATCCTGCTTTCCCGTCAGGTAGGCGTACCTTACATCATCGTATTCCTCAACAAGTGTGATATGGTAGACGATGACGAGCTCCTCGACCTCGTAGAAATGGAAGTAAGAGAACTCCTCGACGAGTATGACTTCCCGGGCGATGATACACCAATCATCCGTGGTTCCGCTCTCATGGCACTCGAAAATCCTGAAAGCGAATGGGGCGACAAGATTATCGAGCTCTTCGAAGCAGTAGACAGCTACATTCCTGAACCAAAGAGAGACAACGACAAGCCATTCCTTATGCCTGTCGAAGACGTATTCTCCATCACAGGCCGTGGTACAGTAGCAACAGGCCGTGTAGAGAGAGGCGTACTCAAGGTTGGTGACGAAGTAGAAATCGTTGGACTTACAGAGGAAAAGAGAAAGGTTGTTGTAACAGGCGTTGAGATGTTCAGAAAGCTCCTCGACGAAGCAGAAACAGGCGACAACATCGGTGCACTCCTCCGTGGCGTACAGAGAAACGAAATCGAAAGAGGACAGGTACTCTGCGCACCTGGAACAATTCACCCACACACAAAGTTCAAGGGCGAAGTATACGTACTGAAGAAGGAAGAAGGTGGCCGTCATACTCCATTCTTCAATGGCTATAGACCACAGTTCTACTTCAGAACAACAGACGTAACAGGCGATCTCCAGTTACCTGAAGGTACAGAGATGTGCATGCCTGGAGATAACATCACAATGACTATCTCCCTGATCACTCCAATCGCTATCGAAGAAGGACTCCGCTTCGCTATTCGTGAAGGCGGCAGAACAGTAGGTTCCGGCGTTGTTACAGAGATTATTGAATAATCCCTACATCACATTATAAAGACGAACATGAGCTGAGCTCTCACGTAGAGCTCAGCTCTTTGTTTTTGACTTCAAAAACTTTGCCAAAAGACTTGAATAGTTGCCCGTAGGCAAGTATACTTACTTGTAAGAGATAAAAAGATTGTATGAAAGGGGGAACTCCTATGATGTATCCTTTTATGACACTTGAAGATGCCACGGAAATTGTGCATTCCGAGCTGAAAGAAGATGGACGCGTTAAGGTTTATATCGAGACTCCGGACGAAAAGGACGGCTTCCACAATGCGACTTGCTGGTTGCCGGAATATACTTGGGAAGAGATTAACGGATATTCCCAAGACGAGATGGCAAAGTACAAAAAGCTTGTTACGGCAAATGCACATCTAATTATGGAGTTCGCTCAAGAGGGAGGATTTTTGAATGCCGCAAATCTTTAAGGTGGGGCCTTATTGGATATATTTCTGGTCCAACGAAAACAAGCCTCTTGAACCTGTGCATGTCCATATTGCAGAGGGCAAGCCGGTGGCAGATGCGACAAAAGTGTGGGTAACACAATCCGGTAAATGTTTGGTATGCAATAATAAGTCAAATATACCAAGCAAACAGCTAAAACTACTTGTGAGAATTTTGGAGGCTAATGCTGAAGAAATCATTAAAAAGTGGGAAGAATTCTTTGGAGAAGCATCATATTTCTGTTAAAAAACAACGCAGCTATCGCAATTAGCGGTAGCTGCATTTTTATTGCAAAAATTATTTCATTCCTCCGGCTCGTATGACAGCACCTCGGATACGCTGCAGTTCAGTATGAAGCACAGTGTGTCTAGCGTCGTGGTCGTTATGGGTTTGCCGTGCTTCATGCGGTTTATGGTGTTCGCGGACAACCCATGCTTGTATATCAGTTCGTACTCGGTAATACCTTTCTTAAATAATGTCTCATAAAATGGCTTGTATGTAATCATATTTTTTACCCCTAACATACAATACCATTGTTAAATGGTTGACTATACTCAATATATTGACTATAATGATAATGCGACTGTTTTAGCTTGATGATGTGCTGAACGTACGAGACGCGCTAAAATAACAGGCTAAGGCTAGGAACGGATTTAGGGAGTATAGGAAGAGAAAAATAAGAGTCTATATGGGAGAAAGGAAAAAGGAAGATGGCTAGATTCAAAAAGTTGGCCGCAATTGCGCTTTGCTTTGCGCTTGCGGTAAGCTTTATGCCGGGCGCCACATTTGCGGCTGATTCGGCAAGCTTTACTGACATGCCGGACAACTGGGCTACAGCAAGCCTTAATCGTGCGGTTTCGGACGGCCTCTTAAAGGGCTACGATACTGCCGGCGGCATGGAGATTAGGCCTGAAGGCAACCTTACACGCGCAGAGCTTGTAACGGTTGTAAACAGAGCATTCGGTGCGAAGAATGAGGCTTCGCTTGCGGGCGTAAGCGATGTGCCTGCTACGCAGTGGTTCGCAACCGAAATGGCAAAGGCCGTAAAGATGGGAACGATGAAGCAGGACACTTCGATGCGTCCAAACGCTTCCATCACTCGCCAAGAGGCTTTCACAATCCTTGCGAGAGCGTTCAACCTCAAAGCTGCAGATACTGCAGCAATGAACAAGTTCAGTGATGCAGCACAGGTTGCAAGCTGGGCGACAGATTCAATGAACGCACTTGTTGCAGGCGGCTATGTTGCGGGCAGCAACGGTAAGCTTAATCCTGCAAGCAATATCACTCGCGCAGAGTTTGCGAAAATCATGGACAACATGGTTGGCGGGTATATTACCGAGGAAGGAACTGTAACATCACTTGGTTCAGGAAACATCATCGTTCGTGCAAGCGGCGTTACAATTAAGGACGCAACTATCACAGGTGACCTCATCCTTGCTGATGGCGTGGATGCAGGTACCGTTAATCTCGAGGGCGTAAAGGTAAACGGCCGCGTGCTCGTAAGAAGCGGTAATATGGCGGCTGACGATAACTCCAAGCTTGGAAAGATTGAGGTACTTTCAAACGGTTCTTCTGTTACTTCCAAGACAGGAACAGTTGAGGTTGCAGAAGGCGTGACCGGCGTAACCTTTAACGGTAAGGCTGTAACTGCCGGAACTCCTGTTGCTGCAGAAACTGCTGAGACTGCAGGTGGCGGTGGCGGCGGATCATCCTCCGGCTCGAGAGTAGAGAACCTTGAAATCACAAGAGACGGAGAATATACCGGAACCTACGGAAATGTAACAATTACCGATGCTGTAGGTGATGGCGAGGTTACTCTCCGTGACATGACGATTACAGGTACGCTTACTGTTCAGGGCGGTGGCTCAAACTCCATCAAGCTCTTCAGAACAAACCCTCGTACCGTTGTAATGGATAAGAACACAACAAACGGCGGCGAGTCCCCTAGACTCGAGCTTACTGATTCAACCGTTGCAAACGTTGTAATCAATCAGCCTGCTATCGTTGAGGCTACAAACAGAGCTTCAAGTATAGGTACGCTGGAGGCTAAATCTGACGTAACCGTTAAGGGCGCTGCAACAAAGATTGAAACCGTTATGGTTCCTGAAGCGGCTGGTAATAACCTCTACGTTATTGTAAACGATGCAGAGGTTAGAAATTTACATAACGCAAAGAATGGCGCACAGGTTACAGGTAGTGCTGCCAACATCGGAACAATCACTGCTGCGGCACCTATAACCGTAGGTGGTGCAAACAATAAAGTTGCAAATATTGAAGTACCTGCAACTGCGGCAAATAATACTGCAGTTACGCTTGAAGGTACAGTAAAAGTAGAAAACATTGAAGTAAACAAGGAAAATACGACAGTTACCGCAAATCAGAAAGCCGGCGGAAGAGTAGGCAATATCGTTGCCAATGCGTCTGCAACGGTTGAGGGAAGCGGAAATAATGTCGTTGCCAACGTTGAAGCAAAGAGCGATGTAGCAGTTGCAGCAGGCGCAGTAGCGAAGGTTACTGTAGCAGACGAGGCAGACGTTGTGCTCACAGGTAACGGTAGCGATGCAGTCGAGGTTGCTGTAAATACAACAGAGCAGGTAAATGTTGTGACCGGCGGTACGAATGCAAGCTTCTCAACAGATCAGGAAGGAACATTAAACTTAACTGCTAAAGAAAACGCAGGTGACGATAACGAACTTGCGGTAACGCATATCTGCAAGTGGGATGAAGGCTCTGTAACAACACAGCCGACATGTACCACAGATGGTGTGAGAACTTATACCTGCACTGGCGAAGGAACTTGCACTCACGGAAATAAGACCGAAGCTATCCCTGCTCTCGGACATGATTTCAGCGGAGAGGGCGTAGTGACCCGCGAGGCAACCTGCACAACACCGGGTATAAAGACATACACTTGTACGCGTGAAAACTGCTCAGAGACAAGAACTGAAAGCATCGCTGTAAAGCCACACACTCCTGTGGATTTCGAAGAAAAGGATGCTACAGAGTCCGAGCCGGCAGTAAATGCCGGAAAGATCTGTGAGGTTTGCGGTGCAGTTATCAGCGGCTGTGAAAAGCACGAGCTTCAGCCGGTACAGGGTCTCAAGTGCGATCCGGCAACAGGCTTAATCAGCTTCCAAAAGCCTGCAAAGGCAGAGGCTGATGTTGAATACTGGGTAAACTTCGCAAACGCTAATGGCGAAATTATCTGGTGGCTGCCATGTGAATATACGGATGAAGATGCCAAGAATGGCGTTATTTCCATTGAGCGCGAGGATTGGCTGGGCAAGATTATTGCTCTTGAGGATGCGGATTTAGCCTCAATCAAAAAGATTATCGTTGAGACATCAAAGGATGGCCATGTTTATGGCTTAGCAAGCTGCAACACAGGCATCGACATCAAGGTAGAAGGCGATCCGATTGCTGGAGACTTAATTAAAGTGATGTTAAGCGAGAACCTTGATGATGAAATATACTACAAGCGTAATGATGGAGGTTCGTTTAACGTAAACAACACCTACATAGCGCTTCTTACCGACAGTGAAAAGAAAACGGAAGAAGATTCATCCTGGTATGAAACAAGCTATGACTGGTCGGTTTGGTGCGACAACTGGGAAGGCTATGAAATGTGGCTGTTTAATCCGGCTGACCTTGCAGCAGCATGCAAGGACCGCGAAGCCGGACTTAAATTGTACGTCCGCAAATACACAATAGAAAATGGCGAGATATCTGTTTCAAAGAGAAATACAGCAGTGGATCCGTATGCTGTACTTAAGGCAGACTATAGCCATGACAATTACTTTAAGGTAAGTCTTACCGAAGAAGACCATGAACTGATATTTACTGCAGGAAAGGAAGATTACACTATCCTTCTGGAGGACACAAACGGGAAATACTGGCAGTTTGAAATTAGAGATTGGATGGAAGATGAAGATACCCACGTGGTAAAAGCTCCTATGGGTGATCTCTTCTCTCAGATAGGAAGCTACTATGATGTACCTGCGGGCACATACAGCTTTAAGACAGCTCGAGTTATAGTAACAAACAGAAACAGAGTTATTGGCTGGGGTGATGCTGTAAATCTTAGCGGCTGGCAGGTTACTGTAAATAAAGCTACAAGCATCAGCATTCCGGATGAAGGAGGATGGGATGATACAAATAAAATCCTTACTATCCTTTGGGATGAAATGCCGAATGCATTAGCGACTGCCATTGCCGCAGAAGTTAATGCAGCAGACGACAGTAAGCCATATGATGTTGAAGTAGCTGTACGTGCACTTGCGAAAGGTTTGGGATCGGAAACCTTCGGCGGAAATATGATTTATTCTGAATTTGGCAAGTATGATAGGCAGAAGTTTGTAATTGACCCGACTGCCAAAGCGGTAAAAATAAAATTAAGTGAGGTATCGAGCGAATTCGCAGATCACTGCACAGCAGCATCGGCATGGTGCTTGAACTTCACTACCCCTTTACATAATGACAACGTTACAGTATACATGACAAATGTAACGAAGTTTGGAAATGCTGATGACGATCTTGTTAACGAAACAAGAGCGATATCCGGCAGCAAGCTCGCATACTAATATCCCGTACATCATGTAAAAATAACACAAAACAAGCGCAGCTATCGCGACAGCGGTAGCTGCGTTTTATTGCAAGCCCGTGCTGCCGGCGAGCCTTTGCGCAGCTCAGGCGGCAGCGCGAAGGACAATGCCAATAGCACAACATAACACAGATATACAAAAATATGGAATCTCGCAGAAAAAGTTTTTGCCTCAAACGGAGAATTCAGCTCCGAATGGGGCAAACTACCCTATAAATCCCCCCTCGAGCTACGCAGTAAAAGCCACCCGCAACCGCGGGTTGTATTTAAGCCCGCTATTCTGTATAATATAGAAAATATAGTTCCGCAGGAAAAAGAGGGCAAAAATGAATCTGTTCGATATTATGGGGCCGGTGATGGTAGGCCCGTCGAG
>JAEEGU010000086.1 GCA_016280485.1 Bacillota bacterium
ATATCAGACCACAACCCTCTACGACCAGGTTGACCAAAGCCATCACATTCATTTCAATTCCTTTTCAAGTTTCTCAATCTCTTCATCCGTAAGAGGCATAGGTTCCAAACATTGGTTTACCTCTGATGTGTTAAATATGAGCTAATTAGTTAGCCTTGTCTGCGATTTCCTTTAAGAGCTTTTCGATAAATGCGTCTATAGTCATTGTACCGAGTTCGCCTGCCTTGCTGGAGCGAACGGAGAGAGTCTTGTTCTCTGCTTCCTGCTCGCCGATAACACAGATGTAATTGTCACGCATGTTGCGCGCTTCTCTGAGCTTGTAGCCGAGTTTTTCGTTACGATCGTCGAGTACGACTCTTAAGCCCTTTTCCTCAAGCTTCTTTTTAACTTCCTCTGCAAACGGTGCAAACTTTTCCGTTACTGTAAGGAGCTTTACCTGTACAGGCGCAAGCCAGAGTGGGAACTTACCTGCAGTGTGCTCTGTGAGTACGCCGATAAATCTTTCGATGGAACCGAATACTACTCTGTGGATCATGACAGGAGTGTGCTTCTGTCCGTCGGAGCCTGTGTATTCGATATTAAATCTGCCCGGCAGCTGATAGTCGAGCTGGATTGTACCGCACTGCCATGTACGGCCGAGGGAGTCCTTGAGCTGGAAGTCGAGCTTAGGACCGTAGAACGCGCCGTCTCCCGGATTGATTGTATACTCTTTACCGATGGAAGTGATGGCATCTGCAAGTGCTGCCTCTGCCTTTTTCCAGTCCTCCTCCGAACCGATATGGTCATCCGGCATTGTCGAAAGGAAGATTGTATATTCCATTCCGAACATGTTGTAAACCTGGTCGAAGAGCTGTGCAATGCGGGTTACTTCGTCCTTTATCTGCTCCTTTGCGAGCAGGATGTGTGCATCGTCCTGAGTGAAGCAGCGTACGCGGAACATGCCGTGAAGTGCACCGGAAAGCTCGTGTCTGTGAACGAGACCGAGCTCGCCGTAACGAAGCGGCAGGTCGCGGTATGAACGTGGCTCGAGATCATATACAAGGATTGAGCCAGGGCAGTTCATAGGCTTGATTGCGTAGTCTTCTTCGTCGATGACTGTTGTATACATATTCTCTTTGTAGTGATCCCAGTGACCGGAGGTCTCCCAAAGAGTTCTCTTCATAATCTGTGGTGTGGAGATTTCAACATAGCCCCACTCCTTGTGGATTTCGCGCCAGAAATCGATGAGGGCATTTCTTAAGATCATGCCGTTTGGCAGATAGAATGGGAAGCCCGGTGCCTCGTCTCTGAATGCGAAAAGGTTCATTTCCTTGCCGATCTTGCGATGGTCGCGCTTCTTAGCCTCTTCGAGCATGTTGACATAGTTGTCGAGCTCTTCCTGGCTAGGGAATGCTGTAGCATAGAGTCTCTGAAGCATCTGGCGGTTAGAATCGCCTCTCCAGTAAGCGCCCGCAACGGACATGATTTTGAATGCCTTGATGTATCCTGTGGAAGGCATGTGCGGACCTGCGCAGAGGTCTGTGAAATCGCCCTGCTTGTAGAATGAAATGATTGCGTCCTCAGGAAGGTCGTTAATGAGCTCTACCTTGTACGGCTCGCCTGCTTCCTCTGCCCACTTTAAGGCCTCTGCTCTAGGCAGTTCGAATCTTTCGAGAGGATAGTTTGCCTGCACGATTTTCTTCATTTCCTTTTGAATTTTTGGGAAATCTTCTTCGGTGAATCTGTGCTCAAGATCGATATCATAGTAGAAACCGTTTTCGATGGCAGGACCGATAGCAAGCTTTGCTTCCGGCCAGATGTGCTTGATAGCCTGTGCCATTACGTGAGACGCAGTGTGTCTAAAGTCGTGTCTTACTTTTTCGTCCTCAAAATTAATCTTTTCAATTGCCATTTTGTGTTCTCTCCTGTTTTGTTCTGTGATTTATTTTAGAGTTTTTGTAACTAATGCCTGATGGGTAATGCCTATACTCCTCGCATCATACCCTATCTATCCATTTTATAGTAAAGCACCCGAAAAGTCAAACTTTTCGGGCGTCTTTAGATGGGATTTATGTGAAGATTTTAGTAAGGCAGCACAAGCTCATAGGTTGATACTCTGCAAAGGCTTGTAACCTCAATTCCGGCTAAGCGGAATAAATCTGCTGTTTCAAGGTACAGGCATACCGTTACGGAGTGCGGCGCACCGGCATTTAATGCCGGCAGCGCGGGCAAAGCTGCCGCGGGCAGGTTTGCCGCGCGGGGCCCGGGGCCGGATGCCCCGGGCGGCGCCGCGCCTTTTCCGGCATAAGACACCGTACAGTCATAGCGCCAAACCCCTGTGTCGTCATTAGCAACCAGGGTAAGGAAAGCCTCATTTACCGGTACCCTTGAATTTTTAACAAGATAATTTTCAAAGGATGAAATCGCGGAGCTGACCGCGGAATCGCGGTCAAAGGCGAGGCGGCCGTCGGCGTAGGCCGACGGATCAAGCGAAAGCGCCGCCGCAGCGGCGCATTCGCTTGCGGCCTCCTTGAGGCCCGCCGCCTCGTCCCCATAGCGCAGAGCGTCCCCACTAAAGCAAAATATCATGGAGCCAATAAGAGCCAGACCGATAAAAACAATCAGCGGCTTCATCCTAATATCCTCCCAGATATTCACTCGTAGTGAAGCTGTCAATCACATAAGTAATCTCGTTTTTTTCTTCACCTATACCCATAAACCTTGCGCCTGCCATCGTGCCGGGCAGCTTTACGCGCACGGTGTAATCAATACGGTTTTCTTCATCATATCGCCCCACGCTGCCCGCCGCATTTGCAGCCTCAACCAAGACACTGCCGGGATCAAGAGAAAGCCTTTCTTCAATATCGTTAGCAAGGCTCCTCCTAAGCTCCGCGGAAAAGCCTCCCTCCATACGTGCAATTTCCTTTGCCGAATAAACCAGGTTTCGCACCGTTTCGAGTTCCTCTCCGCTTTTAAAATCCGCAGCAAACTGCATTATAAAAACCGTAAGCAGGGGCAGAATCCCCATCATTACAATCAATTCCTTCATCTTTTCCCTTACTTTCCAAAGCAATCCCGCGCCGTAAGTCCGTCCTGCCAGACCTCGCTCATCACCGACATCATGCTGCCGTCATCAGCACCGGCAATCAGCCCGTAAATAAAAACGCCGAGCGCTATGCTTGCAACCAAAACAATACATTCCTTCATTTCTAAAGCGCACCCTTCATATTATTAATCTGCCCCACAGCAGTTGCTACGATATCCGCAGCCTGTGTCTTTAACCCTACTATAAGCATGGCAATCGCAACTCCGAGTGCAATGCTTGATATAAGCACAATAATCTGTTTCATTTTCTCCTCCTAACCGAATATATCCAAAAGCATTTCTTTCTGCTCGAGGAAATATCCCACATATACAAAATTAATAAGAACCAGCATCACATTTAATATCGCAGGAATATAGACAAGGTCGCTGATAATCTCGTCTCTGCGCTTTACCGCTGTTTCGCGCGACCGCAGTATGCTCTTTTGAAATGTGACAATTGTATCGTGCAGACTCTCTCTTTCCGTCCTGTCCCACTCCGCCAGAATCGCCACATATTCCTGAAGCAGCGGCAAATCCTCATATTCGCACGCAGCAGCCTTTGCTTCCCCTGTTTTCCCAAGCCTTAGCGCCGCAAGCATGCGCATATATACAGGCTCGAGTGCTCCGCCACGCTGTGACAGCCTCGCAAGCACCATATCGCCCGTGAGCCCCGCATCCTCTCCGACGCTTAACAGATTTCTCACAATTGAAAGGCCCTCGTACACCTCTTCCTGCACCTTTGCGGTTTTTATTCTCCTAAGCGTCTTTGACTCCGCCGCGCTCTCCCTCAAAGTCAAGGCTGCAGCCTTTGCCTTTAGCGGCACGTTTCTCCTTAGCCTTTTAAGCTCCTCTTCTTTCCCCCGAAAGCATCCGAAGGTCGCGAGTGAAAGCGCCAGCCCGGCCTCAAAGATGAAATAAATAATATTGCCGTTCATTTTATCCCCCTAATAATCAAACTGTACATGCCGTAGCAAAGACATAATCAGCAAATTGGCAATGAAAAGAAACACTATCGCGAAAAACAGCACAAGCCCTGATTGCGTGTGAAACTGATTCTCAAGTATTGCAGTCGTCCTCACGCCCAAAAGCGAGGTCGAAAAAAAGAGCGTAACAAGGTACGAAACCGGCACCATCAAAAGCACAATTCTGCCCGCCTCACCGTTCAGCCTGCGCCTCTGCTCCGCAAGGCTCCGTGCTTCCCGAAGCTGCATCATCACATCCGAAAGCGACGCCGTTATATCGGTCCCCTCCGCCGCTGCAATGCCTATCGAGAAAGCCGTCATCTGCGCCCATTTCGTCCCTACAGCATAAGCAAAATCCTCCGCACAGTCCCTCAGTTCCTGTGCATTCCCCGCTTCTCTGATTTTCGAAAGAATGTCCTCGGAAAGCCTTCTGCAATGCTTAAGACCACGTCTACCATCGCTACAGGCTATCATCTCGAGCCCACCGTCTACTTTACAGCCCGCTAAGCGATAGTCTGTCAGAAGCTCGGCTATGAAGGCTTCGCCCTCGGCAGATGCCTCGTTTCGTCGCTGCGAAAGCCGCAGCTTTAAGAATAGGAATGGCATGCTTCCCGCCATAAGAGACAAGGCAGCGACACACAAAGGTCCCATATACATTCTCAAGGCGAGAAATGCTGCAAGTGTAAACAGCACCGCAGAGATAAGAAACCACTTGCCGCCCTTCTCTTTCCCCATTGCGCCCTTTACCAGCCGGTCTGCGCGTTCAGTTATCCCAAGGACATGCTTTTTCTCAAGCCTCTTTTTAAGCCTTTTTCTCGAACGCAGGAGTTTTCCCATAAGGCGCATGCTGTCAGATACCAAAAGACAGATTCCCGCCTCAAAGCACAAATAAAGCAGCATGCTCAAAAGTAAAGCTGTTTTCATCTCTTACTCTCCAATCCGTAAATCGTGTACTCTTTTGTTTTTAATTTTTCTCCTGAATAAATCCAGCTTTCGCTTTCCGCATCGTAAAGGCACTCGCATTCAATCCTGATTTTTCCCTCTGCCTTGTCGGCTTCCATATGGTAAATCCCAAGCAGCTTTTTTTCCGCAAGGTTTTTCCCGGTTCCGAAATGCAGAATATACTCAAACGCAGAAGCTGCCCTTAAGGCATGATGTGCTACCGAGCCTCCGTATACAAAGGCAATTTCGTTAGCTACATCAAAGGGAAAATCAAACGGATTTGTTATGTGAAAGGTCATCTTCATCCGCCTGCCGCCTCGCTCAGCAATTCTGAGCGCCGTATTTAGAGCTATGCCGTCCCTGGCCTCTCCAAAGCAGAAATATTGAGCGTCCGATCGCATGAGATTCTTTACGATGTTCTCCATTCTCTCGCCGTCGGCAACAATCTGCACTATGGGAGCATCGGGCATAATTTCATGAATCGGTATTTCAGGATCCGTCTCGATCAAAACTCCCTCTATCTCCGGGTCCTCATAGCTTTGCCAGGTGGAAAGGAAGGTTGTCTTACCGCTTCTTATTTCTCCGACAAAAGCAACGGAAACGCCACGCTTTACCATCTCCTTAAAACGGTCAATCATAGGTAAATCTATACTGCCGCGCATCGCCTGCTCCTCGAAGTTAAAACGCTTGACCACATAACGCCTGAATATGATAACATCCTCGCCGTCCTTTACGATTCCGTTTCGAAAGGCTGTAACGCGCGTGCCGCCCGGCATATAGACCTCGTAGTAATCCCTTCCGGTTTTCTCCTTCGGACTGTTTAAAAGCAGTGCCCTCACAAGCTGGCTGCGACGCTCTTTGCTGATTGTCTGCGGCCTTTTTATCATTCTGCCGCTTCGCATGAAATAAACACGATCTCCTATGATTTTTGCAGAGCTCGATTCGCTCCACTCATCGCTGAACCATTCAGCCATCCCCGCGAGTCCCCAAAGCTCGTGATAAACAGCTTCCTCAGGGCTGCTGTACCAGTCCGGATAGTCGATATAGGAAATGCCGCTTTCCTTTAAGAAGGACCTGATTCGCGCGAGGAAATACCCCTTTTCCTCCTCATATCCCATAATCGCCTTCTTTTGCAGCTCCAAAAGATTCTCTCTTTTTTCCGCCGCCTCCCATTCCTTTTGGAACCGGCGGGCCACCGCATCGCAAAGCTCGGAAAAGCTTTCATCGCCGCGCGGCCTACGTTCCTCACCGCACAAATCGCCGCTCTCTGTTTTCCAATCGCTAAGACGAAATTCTTTCTTTGTCATCTTTTTCTCCTATCTTAAGTCTCTTCCTGAGGCTGAAGCCCTTCGTCTCTATGGTTTTCCTTTCGAATCTGCTCTCCGCCTTTGCCTCGATTTCCGTTGCAATTGCCGCGATACAGCCCATGTACCTCTTTTCTTTGAGCTCCGTAAAGGTCTTTTTCTCGCTTTCTGCCTCCCTTGAAAGCCCCGTATCCGGAACAGTGAAAATATCTTTATACGCACTTATGACATATCTTTTTATGTAGTCCACGCCGTAAATGTCTCCCGGACGGAATTTGTTCAGCACAAAGGCGTCAAAGCTGAATCTCAGTGAGTCATAAAGCTTTCTTAACTTTCTGTAGCGCTCAAGGCACGCATCGTTTTGTGAAAGCACCATAAAATTCATGTCCGCCCCCAAAAGCGCTCCGACAGCAAGCCCGTTATTAAGATCGCTCCCCGTATCCACAACCACATAGTCAAACGCCGCCTGCATATGGCGTAAAAAGCTCATCGCCATATCGGGGAAATATGCTCCCGCCTCGTCCTCGCATTCGATTCCGCCGATGTAGTAAAGATTCTCCGCGATTTTTAAGCCCTCAAGCTCTTCCTTTTTTATCCCCACCGAAGAAACTATTCTTTCTTTGAACCTGTCAATCGATACCGCTCCATCTGATACATACTGGCTGTTTTTTCTGGCGCATAGCACCGTAAAAAGCACATCCTTTCCCGGATTTTTCTCTGCAAGCTGCTGTGCAACCGATTGTGCCACCATCGTCACTCCGCTCTTGGCGTCGCAGCTGTGAAATGCATATACTCCTTTCAATTTTCGCCCTCCGTTTCTCTGATCTGCACAACGACAAAACTGCCCACCTCGCGCATATATGAAACCAGCCTTCCGTAATCCTCGGCATCCGTGACTATCTCAATCTCCGCGATTTCTCCGGTGCTCTCGCCTCTCTTAAAAAAGTTGCTGCGCTCCTTGCCGTCAAGCTCCGTCACCGGCTGGCCCTTGTCGTTTCTAACATAGGCCACCCTGTAGGTGCCGAGCCTTTCGCTTACATCCTCACTGTAAAACTCCACCATATCGCCTGCCCTTATCGACGGACTTAAATGCGCAAGCGCATCTACATCTATGGCGAAGCACGACATATCGCCTTCAGGCTCCCCGGGCGCCGCGAGGACCGCCTTGTTAAGCTGCATGCCACACGGCACATCAACCTTTGCCCTAAGCCCGACGGCTAAGGCTTCCTCGCCGGCAAGCAGTGAGCCACGCGCCACATTCTCGCGCAGGTAGGCCTTGCTTACAAGCATGGACCTTTCTATAGTCTCGCCCGCCGAAATCTCGCAGGCAGCGGTCAGCACATCCTCCGTCAGGAGTTCTTCCCTGCCGCAGGTTTCCCAAAAGTACAGCCCTGCCGCAGACAACACAAGTATGAGGACGCCCAGAATCGGTTTCAGTTTAGCCGGCCTCATTGCATTCACCAGCCTTCGTAAGCACCATCGGGGCAATTGACCCGGAATGATGGAGCACATGCCTTTTTCGGTCATAATAGTAAATGCTGTTTGAGAGGAAATATTCCTCCGGATTGACATCACGGTTAATCTCCGTGAGCACCCTTTCAAGCTGCTCCGTATTAACTAAGCCGTCATCCTGAACAAGCAGGCATTCGTCGATTGAAAGCGGCACAATAAAAATATTGCACTCAGCCTTGTCGGCAAAGCCCTGAAGCACATCGAGTCTCAGCATAGCAGAAGCCCCGAAAATTCCTTCGGCACTTGTAAGCACATAAGGCCAGCCCTTTTCGATATGCGGCATGTGGTCGCTCACACTGGTTCCGTAGTTTCCGAGAACCGACTCAGGATCGAATCTGAAGATGACCGTGGTGTCGTTCTCCTGCATGTTCGCAAATGAAGCCTCCAGAAGGTCATCCTCCCTTACGCCCCAATCCTCCATCATGGCATAAGTCACCGCAATTCCACCCCTTCCGAAAATGTCGCTTACACAGACAGAAAAAGTGACTGCCAAATCGCCGAAGATAAAATGCGGCAGATCTTCAAGAAGCGCCTCGTTCTTTTCGCGCGACAAAAGCTTCATTATGAGGTGCGGACCTGCCTTACCGAAATCGTCGATGTAAGCCCCTATGTCAAACTCTCCGATCTTGTAGGTGTTATAAACCTTTAGCATTTCCTGTATGCAGTCTTCGATGCTCTTACCTCTGACATGAGCTCTGAAATAATCCTCGAGCCTTATTGTCGGACTGACATTACTGTCGTTTTCGAATATGGTCAGTGCCGTCACCTCCTTTCCATTGTTCTTCATGTACTTTTTCACATTTACTTTGGCTTTTCCCTTTAAGTCCGGGGCGCCATCCAGAATGTGCTCCTGTACATACGATACGAACTCTTCAAATTTCATTTCAATACCTCCTTTTGTTATTGATGTAATATTTTGCCTATGCCTATTTTATACTATCATTTACAAATATTGTCAAGGCTAACTTGGTGCCATAGCAAACTTATAACAAATAATGACATGAAAAAAGCGGGTGGCCTTTTGCCATCCGCTTAAAATGATTTCTCGTATTGGTTTTTATTTAATTATATTATTAAAATCCTCGCATCTCTTTACGATGTCGTCTGCACCGAATACCGCAGAGCCTGCAACCAAAAGGTTCGCGCCGGCGCCCGCAACATCCGCTACGTTGCCTAAGGTTACGCCGCCGTCAACCTCGATGTCAAAATTAAGACCCTTTTCTGCCTTGAGCTTTGAGAGGGCTCTTACCTTTTCGAGTGCCACAGGGATGAACTTCTGTCCACCGAAGCCCGGATTTACGCTCATGATGAGGACCATGTCTATGTCCGAAAGAACATTCTCAAGGGACGATATCGGTGTTGCAGGATTAAGTGCCACGCCCACCTTTACGCCCAGATTTTTAACTACCTGAATGCTGCGGTGAAGGTGAATGGTCGCCTCCTGGTGAATCGTGATATATTCAGTCTGCGGAGTCACAAACTCCGGTGCGTATTTATCCGGATCGGTTATCATCAGGTGCACATCAAACGGCAGCTTTGTTTTGCCGGTGAGCGACTTCATAACCGCTGCTCCAAAGCTGATGTTCGGCACGAAATGCCCGTCCATAACGTCTACATGTATAATGCCCGCGCCGCCCTTTTCTATTAAAGAAACCTGCTCACCAAGCTTTGAGAAATCCGCCGAAAGAATCGACGGTGCCAGTCTATTCATAATGTCTCCTCTTTTTTTAGTATTTTTTCTTTTCACGCTCGTCGATTTCGGCCATCTGGGCCACATACGATTCGTAGCGCGATTCATGTATTTTACCGCTTTCTGCCGCATCGCGCACTGCGCAGCCCGGCTCCTTTAAGTGTTTGCAGTTATCGTATTTGCAGCATCCAAGGAAGGGAGCCATCTCAGGATAAAGCTCCATCAGCTCCATTTCCTCAGCATCCAAAACCTTAAACGATGTAAAGCCCGGCGTGTCGAATATCATGCCGCCGCCTTCGAGGGTAAATATCTCCGAGTGGCGTGTGGTCTGCTTGCCGCGGCCTGTCTTGCGGCTGACCTCGCCTGTTTCCATGCCGGCTCCCGCGAGACGGTTTATAAGCGTGGACTTTCCAACCCCGGATGGTCCCGCCAGCGCGACCCTGCTTCCGGCAAGGGAAGCTGCGAGCTCCTTAACGCCGATTCCGCCCTTTGCACTGATGAAATGAATCTCGTAAAGGCCTTCGTAGATGTCGCGAAACTTTGCAATCACCGCATCCTCCGCCAGATCTATCTTGTTCACGCAAAGCGTGATATCCACATGCTCTCTTTCCGCCATGACGAGGAACTTATCGATAATTGGAAAGCTCGGCTCAGGATTTGCTGCCGCCACAACCACCGCTATTTTGTCAACATTTGCAATCGGCGGGCGGATGAAGATATTCTTTCTGGGATAAACTTTTGTGATAAATCCATCGCCGTCCTCGCGCAGCTCTATCTCAACATCATCACCCACAGTCGGGGTAATGCCGTCCTTTTTGAACACGCCGCGCGCCTTGCATTGATAGACGGTTTCGCCCACTCTCACATAGTAGAATCCCGCGATTCCTTTAACTATCAGTCCCTTCATAGGCTACTCACCGAAATTGATGTCGTACTGTGCCACAACATCATTGTCAAATATTACGGTTACGCTGCCCTGGCCCTTACCGTTTACATATACTGTCTCGCCGAGACCTGACTTGTAACGCTCAACATGGTTAACCTCGTTGTGTGAACCGTTCGCATCGACTACCTTTACGGTGAGCCAGAATACTTCGTTCTTTGCAGACGAATAATCGATTGCGATTGAAGCAACTCCGCCATCTGCGGTAGTGCCGCCCGAGCCGCTGCCTGAGCCGCTGCTCTGAGGTGTGCCGCAAATCTTGATATCTATCGGTGTACCCACATCAACCGTGCTGTTCGCCTCTTTGGACTGCCAGAATACCTGACCCGGCTCATAGAGGCCGTTCTCTTCGGTGGTGATTGTGCCTATGCAAAGACCCGCATCGGCAAGCTTGTCACCCGCTTCGGTCTGCGTCATGCCAAGGAGAAGCGGTACGATGCCGGAGCCCTCAGCCTTGCCTGCACTTACCACGTAAGAAATGTATGCGCCCGGATTTGCTTCCTCGCCTGCGCCCGGTGACTGGCTGATTACGATGCCTTCAGGAAGCTCGCTGGCCTGTGTGGTAACCGAGCCCTTTCTGAAGCCGTACTTATCGAGCACATACTGTGCATCTGTTGCCGACTTGCCCACGAGGTTCGGCACTGTGCCTTCCTTCGCGCCCTTGCTGATATTTACCGTAACCTTGTTGCCCTTTTTAACCGCGCTGCCCTCGGAAGGAAGCTGCGAGCAGATCTGGCCTTCCTCGTATTCCACGCTGTAGACCTCGTCACCCATCGAAAGCTCCAGGCCGTATTCCGCTGCCACAGCCTTTGCAACCTCAAAGGTCTGGCCGCGGAAGTCAGGAAGCTCAAAGCTCTTGCTACTATCGCCGCCGCCTGTGATAATTCTCGAAAAGCCAAAGCTTATCGGGATTGCGCAAAGAAGCGCAAGGATTATGGCAAGAAGCTTAATCTTGCCTATCGGTTTCTTTTCTTTCTTCTTTTTCTTCCCCAATTCTTCTGTCTCTGCCCCTTCTGTTTCCGTTACCGCAGGCTCCTCTGCATCTTCGAGAGTTACCGCGTTTTCGCTGCCCTCTTCATCCTCAAGAGCCATCACCGCCGGATTTCTGCGATTTGCGCTGCCCGACATCATTGCGTTAAACTCCGCATGAGAAAGGGCATCGAAAAATTCATCCGCAGTCGCATAGCGATTGATTGAAAGCTTGTCTGTCGCCTTCATTACGACTTCCTCAATTTCCTGTGGAATGTCCGGATTGAGGCTGGTCGGACGCGGCATTTCTTCGTTTATGTGCATGAGTGCAACCGCAACCGGATTTTCACCGTCGAACGGTACACTGCCTGTCAGCATCTCGAACAGTACTACGCCGAGCGAATAGATATCCGACTTTTCGTCAACATAGCCTCCGCGCGCCTGCTCCGGTGAGAAGTAGTGCACAGAGCCCATTACGGTAGTCGTCTCCTCGGAATTGCCGGAGCTGTCAAGCGCCTTTGCGATACCGAAGTCCGTAATCTTCGCGGTGCCGTCCTGCGTCAGCAGAATATTGTGCGGCTTTACATCTCTGTGGATGATGTGATTTTTGTGCGCAAATGCCAGCGCAGAAGCGATCTGCTTTGCGATTTCCACAGCTCTCTGCCACTCAAGCGGCCCTTCCTTTGCGATGTAATCGCTAAGAATGGAGCCTTCGATCAGTTCCATTACGATGTAGTGAATATTACCTTCTCTGCCTACGTCATATATGCTAACGATGTTCGGATGTGCAAGACTTGCCGCCGACTGTGACTCCTTGCGGAAATTCTCAATAAATTTGAGGTCACGGGCAAACTCCGGCTTTAAAATCTTAATCGCAACAAAGCGATTTAAAAGTCTACATCTTGCCTTATATACAACGGCCATTCCGCCATCGCCTATTTTTTCCTGTAATTCATATCTTCCTGCCAGTAATCTGGTGCTCATCAAGACTTTCCTCCTAAACCCTTAATGCGACAACAGTGATGTTATCCCTGCCGCCGTGCCTGTTCGCTATCGTAACAAGCTTTGCGCAAGCCGCGCTCATACTGCTTCCCTTATCACTCAAAACTTTCGCCATGGAAGCATCGTCCACCTCTCCGTACAGTCCGTCGGAGCAGAGGAGGATTACGTCGCCTTGCTTTATTTCGATTTTGAAGAAATCGGGCTCAATGGTTGCTTCACCACCAAGTGCTCTTGTTATCTTATTCTTTTCTTTGTGGTTTTTTGCCTCTTCAGGCGTGATGATGCCGCGCTTTACGAGAGTGTTTACATAGGTGTGATCCTCCGTAATCTGCGTCATTTCACCGTTTCTGCACACATAGCCTCTGCTGTCGCCCACATTCACAACATATGCGACATCACCGGGAACATAAGCGATAACAACCGTTGTCGCCATTCCCGCATTTTCCTTAAACTTTTGTGCGCTTTCGTAAATTTCCGCATTGACGCCTTTGAGACACTCAAGGAAATAAGCGATAACCGCCTCTTCATCCTTAAGACCGTTTAACGGGTGCTTGTCCACGTAATCCGCAATGCGGCTCACAGCGGTACGGGAAGCTATTTCGCCCGAGCTGGCGCCACCGACCCCGTCCGCCACAATATATACGTCGCTCGAGGGAATAACAAAGCACGCGTCTTCGTTGTTCCCTCTGCGAATCCCTTTGTCACTTTTGAATCCTAATTCCAACATAAATTTACCTATTTAACAACTATGCTTTCAGCCTTTCTCATCTTGCAGATAAAGAATCCGTCCGTGTCGTTCACGTTAGGAAGGAGCTGTATCATTTCCTCCTTTGCAAATGCCGGATTTTTCTTGAGGAACTCAGCGACTACTCTCTGGTTCTCGTTAGGATTGATGGTGCATGTGCTGTAAACGAGTACACCGCCGGATTTTACGTAGCTTGCTGCGGTATTGAGCATAGCCAGCTGCTTGCGCGGCAGCATGTCAAACTCCGACGTCATCTTTTTGTACTTGATTTCCGGCTTGCGGCGGATTACGCCGAGTCCCGAGCACGGTGCATCAACAAGTACTCTGTCAGCCTTTTCGATAAGTGTCGAATCTATCTTTGTCGCATCCCAGATCTTGGTCTCTACGATGTCCACGCCGAGTCTGTCAGCCTCTGCATCGATGAGCGCGAGCTTTCTGGTGTATACATCGGATGCGATAATACGGCCCTTGTTATTCATGCGTTCTGCGATAGCAAAGGTCTTGCCGCCCGGAGCCGCACAAAGGTCGAGTACCAGATCTCCCTGCTTCGGATCGAGAACTACCGAAACCAGCATGGATGCTTCGTCCTGAACGGAGAACATACCCTGCTTGTAGAGTCTCGAATCCAGAAGCCCGTTGCCCTTTGTAACGCGGAGTGCATTCTCGCAAAGCTTTCCGTTCTCAACGGTAAAGCCCTTTGATTCAAGCTTTGCAACAAGGTCCTTTTTCATAATCTTGAGCCAGTTGAGTCTGATGGTGAGCGTAGGAGTCTCGTTCATCGACTTTAAGAGTTCCTCCACAAAGTCCACGTTGTACTGCTCGAGCCACAGCTCGATAATCCAAGGCAGGCACGAATATTTGATTGAAAGATATTCGATTTCGTTTTCCGCTCTGTCCGGAAGCTCAATGGTCAGCTTTTCACGAATGTAAGCACGAAGCACCGCATTGATGAATGCCTCTCTGCCCTTGCAGAACTTCTTTGCAAGGTTTACGCTTTCGTTCACTGCCGCATATTCCGGCACCGAATCCATATAGCCAAGCTGGTAAATACCCATGCGGAGTACCACCAGATCGTTTACCTTGATCTTTTCGATATCCGGAACGAGCTTTCCGATTATGTAATCGAGGAGCATCTTGTTTTCAAGGACGCCGTACACGACTTCACGCACAAATGACGGCGACGAAGGTCTGCCGCAGATAATGTGATGGTTTAACGCCAAATTTGAATATGACTTTTTTGTTTCAACATCAAGTAATGTGTAATAAGCAGTTTTTCTGTTTGCGTCCATTTTAGTTCCTCCCGTTTGAATTATCACTTTCAGCTTTTGTAAATACCGTTCCGTCCGGGATTTGTTTTCCCCTCAGGTATTCGCCCGCAGGCATTCTCTTTTTTCCCGCTGCCTGCACCTCTTTGAGTAAGAGCACGCCTTCACCGCATGCTACCTTTATACCATCCTTGCCGGTTCCGATAACCGTCCCCGGGCTGCTGCCCGGAATATCTTTAAGCACATCTGCCGCCCACACCTTGAAGACCTCACCGCCAAGATAGGTGTAAGCACCGGTGTAGCCGCGAATCAGCCTCTCGAGGACTACCGCAGGCTTTGCAAAATCAAGCTCACCATCTTTTTTGAAGAGCATGTTTGCATAAGTTGCCTTGGCTTCATCCTGCTTCACAGGCTTTGCCCTGCCCTCTTCAAGCTCTGTCAGCACCTCGAGCATAAGCTTTGCTCCCAAGGCCGCAAGCTCTGCGTAAAGCTCTTCGCTTGTCTTTCTTTCTACTTTTGTCCGCGCTGTTTTAAGCATATCGCCCGTGTCGAGGCCCTCGCCCATCTGCATGATGGTAACGCCTGTTTCCTCTTCACCGTCTATGACAGCGCGCTGGATTGGTGCCGCTCCGCGATATTTCGGCAGGATTGAGCCATGAATGTTGATACATCCAAAGCGTGGCACTTCAAGTATTTCCTTTGAAAGAATCTGCCCGTACGCCGCCACGACTATTACATCAGGCTTTGCATTCTTTATTGCCGCTATGGTTTCTGCGTCATTTCTGAGCTTTTCGGGCTGCATTACCTTAAGCCCTGCGGCAAGCGCTGCCTCCTTTACAGGTGTCGGCAGTATCTTTTTGCCTCTGTTCTTTTGCGCATCCGGCTGCGAGATTACAAAGCTTACCTCGTGCGGACTTGCAATGAGAGCATTCAGCGCTACTGCGGCAAAATCGGGCGTACCCATAAAAATTGTCTTAAGCAATTTTTGTCTCCTCTGCGTAATTTATTCGTCTTCCCCTTCGGGATCTTCGTTTATGTCTCTTAAATCGGTGCATTTGTCCGTATAGAGTATGCCCTCGAGGTGGTCGTACTCGTGACAGAGCACCACTGCCTCAAAGTCTTCGGCATCAACCACGATAGGGTTTCCGTCGTAGTCAAGGCCCTCCATCACGATGTGCTGCGGTCTCTTCACCTTGCCTGCCTTGCCGGGTACCGAGAGGCATCCCTCTTCGCCCTCCTGTTCGCCTTCGCTTAAGGTGATTTTCGGGTTTATCATGTAGAACACCTTGCCCTCTTCAGGCTCTGCGACGAACATTCTGCGCATGATGCCCACCTGCGGAGCCGCAATTCCGACACCGAGGTTAAACCTCATTGTTTCAAGCATATCGTCGAGTATTCCGCGTATGCGATCGTCAACCTCCGTCACCTCTCTGCACTTTTTTCTGAGTATTGGGTCTCCGTCGGTTACAACATTTCTTAATGCCATTTCTTTTTCTCTCCTGATTCTTGCTGCTGCTATATTCATATTCTTGCCTTTAAACCAAGCTGTAAGGGTTAAAATCTATCAGCATGGTATAGTCTGTTTTTTTGTTTCTTTTATCCTCTGTGATAATCTTTTTAAGCGTCGCTATGTGCTGTGCCATGTCGCTGCGTTTTCCCTTCGGGATTTTAACAAGCAGCTGGTAGCGGTACTTTCCGCTTTCCATCTTTACCGGTGCCGGCTGAGGCTTAAAGACAAGATTCTGTTCGCTTTTCTTTAGGCTTTCCTTTAATTTTTTGTAAGCCCAGCTGCATGTGCCCTCCGCAACGCTTTCGTCCGGTGAGACAAACATCAGCTGACATAGGTCGCAATAAGGCGGATAGGCAAGGAGCCTGCGCATGCGATTCTCCTGAGCGAAGAATTTTGCATAGTCCTGTGCCGCTGCGGTCTGCACCGCAAAGTGTTCGGGCGTATAGGTCTGAATGATGACCCTGCCGCGGCTGTCACCGCGCCCCGCACGTCCCGCAGCCTGCGTAATCAGCTGGAAGGTTCGCTCCGCCGAGCGGAAATCCGGGATATTCAGCGACACATCGGCCGAAATGATTCCCACAAGTCCCACGTTCTTAAAGTCGAGGCCCTTTGCCACAAGCTGTGTTCCTATGAGGATTTGCGTCTTTCCCTTTTTGAAATCTCCCAGGATTTTGTTAAGCGCACCCTTTGTCTTTATGGCATCAAGGTCCAGTCTGTCGACGCCGACCCCCGGGAAGCGCTCTTTTATATATTCCTCAACCTTTTCGGTACCGGTACCGAAGTGGCGAATATGCTTTCCCTTACATTCCGGGCATTCCTTCGGAATCGAAATTTTCCGCCCGCAGTAGTGGCAAACAGCCGCACCGTCACTTTTGTGATAGGTGAGACTGATTTCGCAGTCCGGACACTTTAACACATAGCCACAGTCCCTGCAGGATATGAATGTGGAATAGCCTCTGCGGTTTAGGAAAAATATGGTCTGCCGGCCTTCGCTTATGCAACGCTCCGTTTCCGCGGAAAGCTCGTAGCTCAATATCGAGCGGTTTCCCTTTCTAAGCTCCTGCCTCATGTCAACGGTTTTTACCATCGGAAGCGGTACCGCATTGTAGCGCTCCTTCATTTCGATGAGCCTGTATATGCCCTCCTGTGCTCTTTGGTAGGAGACAACAGATGGTGTCGCACTGCCAAGGACGAGGGTTCCTTCAAAGGCTTTAAGCCTTTTAATTGCTATTTCAACTGTTTCGTATTTCGGGCTTTTGTCTGATTTGTAGGAGGTTTCATGCTCCTCGTCCATCACGATAAGCCCTATATTGTCAAGAGGTGCAAACACGGCCGAACGCGCACCGATTACGATGCTTGCCTCACCGCGCCTGATTCTCTGCCATTCGTCGTATCTTTCGCCCGCCGAAAGCTTTGAATGAAGCACCGCCACCTTTTCGCGCCCGAATCTGCCGAAAAACCTTTCGACAATCTGGTTTGTAAGGCTGATTTCCGGCACCAGCATCATTGCCGTGCGGCCCTCCTCAAGCACCCTTGCGATGAGCTGCATGTAGACCTCGGTCTTGCCGCTCCCGGTAACGCCATGGATGAGGAAAAGCCTGTCGCTTGCAGTGTTGCCTGCCTGCGCGCCGTCACCTGCCTTGCCGCCTGCGGTGATGGCAGGCAGAATGGCTTCAAGCGCTGCCTGCTGCTCGGCTGTAAGCTCGGAGATTTGCTGTATCTCCTCCTCGCTGCCCTGGAGCGGCCGGCGGATTTTGCCTCGCTTGCTCGCCGTTCCCGCCGGCAGAAAGCATTCGATGGCATCTATCATACGGCAGAGGTATCTGCGCCTCATGAACATTGCTGTATCAATTATCTCCGGATTTAAGGAATACTCCTCGAACTTTTCGGAAATCTTCTTTATTCGGATTTTCTTGTTCTTTGGTGGCTCAGCATCCGTGTCCGTCTCCGGTACGCCGCAGTCCCCCTCGATGGGTGAATCCTCGCTCACTGCCACGACGTATGCCTTTTTCAGTGCCGCGCCCTTGCCGAACGACACCTTCACAATGTCGCCCACCTTTACGGAATCGTCCGCCTCGTAGGTGAAAAGTGAGTCTATATAGTCAGTTTTTGTCTCAATTACCACCTGTGCGTACATATCTGTTCCTTTTGGGTCTATTTCGAAAATTCGCAGCCGCAGAAGTGCTGGCGATAAAGTCCGTACTCCTTTGACATTTCGATGCTGCGTTGGTAGCCCGCCTTTTTCTTGAAATCACGGTCCAGCCAGGAAAGCCCGTTTGCAACGGCAAGCTCCGTGCCTATCATCGTGATGATGTCGTAATTTTTGTATGGGCTCACCGTGAGAGTTGTTCCAAAGGTGTCTATTCCGAGAGCCTTTGCCTTTTCGGCAGTGGCCTCAAGGCGGAGTCTGAAACAGATTTCGCAGCGCCCGCCACCCTCCTTGTCACCCTCGTGACCGCGAACGGCTTCATAAAATTTTTCCGGCTCATAGTCGCCCTCAATAAACTCTATGCGCTCGCCTAACAGGTTTTTACGGCTGTATTCCTTGATAAATCTAATTTGTTCGGATTTGCGGAGCTCGTATTCCTCGCGGTCTGTGATATTCGGATTGAAATAAAAAACCGTGATATCAAAATCGCAGAGGAGCCTTTCTATGCAGGCCGTGCTGCACGGACCGCAGCATGAATGGAGAAGCAGAGGCTGTCTCTTCACATAAGGGTTTCCGTGGATACCTCCCGCAGTGTCGGTGAGGTCTCCTGCAGCATTGTCGCAGGAGACGCCGACAAGTGTATCTTTGATTGTATTGTCTGCTTTTTCGGCTGTCATGTGCTCCCTTTCAAGCGAAAAATTGCATAGCTGTGCTATCATAATAATCCAACCTATATTATAGCACAAACCCCCAACGTTTCAAAGTGAATTTATCTTCACAATTGAGTTGCCATGAGGGCAGGTTTGATATAAAATATTGCCTATGGAAAAGGAATATCAGAACGGAAAGCTCCGCGAACGAAACGCGAGAATTACAACGATAAATGACTATATGCGTGACCGTTTCGGCTGCAAGGTTGTGAAGCTTGCACTGGACGGTGGTTTCACATGCCCAAATCGCGATGGCAGCAAGGGAACAGGTGGCTGTATTTTCTGCTCGGAAACAGGATCGGGAGATATGGCATCGAGAGCGTGCACTGCGGCAGATATCAAGGCAGCGATGCAAAGCCAGGTGAAGCTCCTTTCGGATAAGTGGAAAGACTCGGCATATATGGCCTACTTCCAGTCGCACACCAATACTTATGCGCCGGTTTCGGAGCTTAGAGAAAAGTTCGAGGCCGCGCTTTCCTGTGAACTTTTTGAAAAGGGTGCCGCATGTGAAAACTCGCGCTGCCTCGGCCTTGCGATTGCAACTCGCCCCGACTGCCTGAGTAAAGATGTCCTTGATTATCTTTCGGAGCTTAACAAGCGCACTTTTTTGTGGGTGGAGCTGGGACTCCAGACAATTCACAAAAAGAGCGCGGATAGCATCAACAGATGCTACAGCCTCGACGTATACGACGAGGCTGTCCGCGAGCTTACGGCTCGCGGAATCCGCGTAGTAACGCACCTTATTTTCGGACTTCCCAGAGAATCGAAAGAGGACATGCTTGAATCGGTACGCTATGTGACAGGGTCGATTCCTGCAGATGGCAGCCCTCAGCATATATTCGGCCTCAAAATGCACCTTCTTAATGTAATAAAAGGCTCGCGCCTTGCAAGCGAAATGCCGGACTACGTGCCTTTTGAAAGCATGGATGAATATGTGGATTTGGTCACAGATGCGCTTAGGATTATTCCAAAGGGAATCACTATCCACCGAATGACGGGTGACTGTCCCAGAAAGCTTCTCATCGCGCCTGAGTGGTCATACAAAAAACGCAGCATACTAAACGGTATAACCGCTCGCATGACTGCGCTTAATGCTTATCAAGGTGACAGGCTGTAGCTATTCGGGCTTTAACCTGCCATCATTATAGTGTTTGCGGCAAAGTGACACGTACATGTCATTGCCTCCGACCACAATCTGTTCGCCCTGCTTTACGAACTTGCCGTCAACGACGCGGGCAACCATCGTTGCCTTGCGGCCGCACCAGCAGATTGTCTTTATTTCTTCTATCTTGTCTGCATAGACAAGCATATAATACGATCCTTCAAAAAGCTCGTTTCTAAAGTCGTTTTTAAGTCCATAAGCCAAAACCGGGACATTAAAGCTGTCCACAATTTCTACAAGCTCCTGCACATGGTGCTTGCGTAAGAACTGGCACTCGTCTATTATCACGCAGTCGATAGGCTGCTTTTTATTTTCCTCCATAAACAGCTCCAGAATATTCGTGGAGTCATTTACAATCGTCGCCTCTCTTTGGAGTCCGATTCTGGAAGTTATCAGCCCACTTTTTCCGGCGCGGTCATCTATCGCAGGAGCGAGCAGCCATGCGCGTTTTCCGCGTTCTTCGTAGTTGTAAGCGACCTTTATTACTTCAATTGATTTTCCGGCATTCATCGTGCTGTATCTGTAGTAAAGCTGTGCCATTTTTCCCTCCCGGCGTGCCGACAAGCGGCGACTTTTTATAGCTTATGGGTCTATTTTATAACAAACCGGCACTCATGGCAACACCATTATCACACCGTCAAAGCCACACAAAATTTAAAAATAAAAAAGTAGAATCTCGGACATTCGTCAGCAAGAATCTACCTTTAAAGGAAAAATGGTGCCCAGAACCGGAATCGAACCAGTGACACGAGGATTTTCAGTCCTCTGCTCTACCGACTGAGCTATCTGGGCGAGTAAACGTATGATGATGTAAAATATGGTGGGCCTTCAGGGACTTGAACCCAGGACCTGCCGGTTATGAGCCGGATGCTCTGACCAACTGAGCTAAAGGCCCATGCCATAAAATTGGTCGGGGTGGCAGGATTTGAACCCGCGGCCCACTGGTCCCAAACCAGTTGCGCTACCAAACTGCGCTACACCCCGGCA
>JAEEGU010000087.1 GCA_016280485.1 Bacillota bacterium
CATCAAAGAGCACGTGTCCGATAGTGCCGCCGCACTTTGCCGCAAGCATTTCCTGGGCCGCAGCCACCGCATCCGCCATGGCTTCCTTTGTGGCCTCGAGGATGTTTATCTCGTCAATCCTCCCGCTGTCCCGCATGCCGATTCCATAGGCAACAGCCTTTTCGCGAATCACGTCAAACAGCTCCTCGCGCCGCTTTTCCGAAAGCTTCTTTGAATCGTCCACGCCGAGCACATCAAAATCCGCAGGCAGCACGACCGCCGCCGTCACCACGGGCCCCGCAAGAGGACCGCGTCCGACCTCGTCGACACCCGCCACGTAGAGCACGCCCTCAGTGTGAAGCTTGTCCTCGAATTCCTTCATTTCCGCGAGCCGCACCCGCATATGTTCCAATCTTTCCGCCTTTGTCATTTCCGTCTTCTTTCTTTGCAAATAACGTTACTACGCAACAATTATAGCACAAAAAGACGAGACCTGCACTTTCGTGCAGGTCCCGCCCGTTTGGTTTTATATAACTTTTGTAGAAAGAACTATTTAGTTATTTTGCTGCGTCTTCGCAGTATCTCATGAACATTGTTGCTACCTGAGCACGGCTTGCATCAGCCTGTGGGTCGATGAGGTCGCCGCCGATGCCGGTGATTACGCCTTGCATTGTCATCCAGCAAACTGCTTCGTTAGCCCATTCGCTTACGCTTTCTGCATCCTTGTAGTCGAGGTTGAATGCCCAGAGGCCTTCAAAGCCTTTACCGTTCAGCTTTGCGAAGCGGTAGATCATTGCTGCGAGCTGTTCGCGAGTTACAGGTGCGTTAGGGTCGAATACTTCTGCGCCGTCGCTGTTACGCGTCCAACCTGTTACTACGCCTGTCTCTGCTGCCCAGTTGATAGCGTCTGTGTACCACTGATCTGCCTTAACATCTGCGAATCCGTTTTCTTTTGTTGCTGCAGGGCTTCCTGCCAGACGATAGAGGATTGTTGCAACCTGTGCACGAGTTGTCTCGTCGTTAGGTCCGAACTGAGTTTCGTTGTAACCCTTCATGATACCATTGTCGATAGCCCAGTGTACACCGTTGTGGTACCAAGCTGTTGACTTTGCATCTGTGAAAGGCCAGATTGGGCAATCATTGCCTTCGGTGCATACGTCGTAGGAAACTGTGAGTGCCGCAACTACTTCAGTTACGAACTGAATGTCGATTGTAACTGCGCCGTCAGGCTGTCTGAAGGAATATGTTCCGTTACCGTTGTCGGTAAGCTTTACGATATTGCCCTTTGCGTCGGTAACTGTAATCTTTCCTACTACATAGCCTTCATTCGGTTGAGGAGTGATAGTTACCAGCTGGTTAGCGATAGGATTATTGTCGCTTAATTTGTAAGTTCCGTTTGTTGTTTCTTTTACAACATTCTTGAAGGTTGCCGCTCTGCTGCTGCCTCTCTGTGCAATTGTGCCGATAGCGTAAGTCGAGAACTTATCGGTGTAGATATATACTACGCCATCTCCTACATAGAATGTGCCGTCTGCATATTCTGCTGCAACTGTAGGACGTTCGTTGAGTCTTGCAAACTCCTGAGCAACGTTATCGTGGTAACGGTAAACCTTTGAAACTTCCTGCCCATCATCAGGAGTAAATGGAACTGCGATTTCAAGGACTACCTGAAGTTCAGAAATATTAACGGTTTCATATAATACATTGTTCTCGTAATCTGAGCGGATTACAGAAATGTCAAAGAATTCGACCTGCGTACCGGCTCCTGCTTCACTCGCGATAGCCGTCTGAGCGGTATGTACCGCCTGCTCTGCCGCTGTCAGGTGGTTGTTTGCATCATTCAGAGAGATATCTGTAATATCTTCGCTATTATCAAACTTGAGTTCAAGAATAGCGTATGGATTATTCTCATTAGTGAAATCCCAGTGACGAAGGCCTGCGCCGCTTGTCGCCAAAGTCTCTCTTTCAAGACCTGCTACGACTACGGAAGGTGCTCCGGTTGCTACAGTTACGGTTGAACTGATCTTCTGTCCCGGGAATGCAGCATCACCGTCGATAAAGATAATCTCGTTGTCCTTTACACGAACACGCGCTGTTATTGTTTGTTCACCGTTGCCGCTACCCTTTTTCATTACCAGATTGTATTCGTCATCAGGCACATTTGAAATAGTGAAGTTACCGTTGCCGTCTACAGGAATCCAGCTGGCGTTTGGTACCGGTACGCCGCCCTTTTGAAGCTGAACTCTGTCTGCGTTGCTATCCGTATGTCCGACAACGCTGCTGAAATCCTGAGTCCACTTAGCATAAAGTGTCATATCGGAAACGATTGCAGGTGCATTTCTAAAGTCATTTTGGAACCAGAAAAGGTTCTTTAACTTTGAATCGTTGTACCAGCCTGCGAAGAAGTTTGGCACTTCATTCTTTGCCGCCTGTACTGTCAAGCTGTTTGGTGCCATTCCGTATTTTACGGTTACAGCATTGCTTGTTGCCGAGCTCACATTGCCACCGATTGCAGCGAGTTCCAGCTCATCTCCGCCGTTTAAGTTAAATGTTACTCTCGGATTTATTGTGATAGTGTAATTGCCATAAATTGTTTCTGTGTCATCCTGTGTGATCTTGTAGTAAACCTTGTACTGTCCGCCGGCCTTGAAGCTAGGAACATCTTCACTATACTGTGTTGAGATTCCTGTACTGTATGTAACCTGTGGATTAGCACCGCCCGAAACATTAATCGGGAAGGAATGTTCTTCACCATCATATGGGAAGGTTGTTTCATCATTTGTCGGTACATCGATTGTTACATCCTTTGGTGTAACAGCTGCGGCTGTTACGATAACGGATGCAGG
Source organism: Bacillota bacterium (assembly GCA_016280485.1). Classification (GTDB taxonomy): domain Bacteria; phylum Bacillota; class Clostridia; order Peptostreptococcales; family Anaerovoracaceae; genus UBA3871. The sequence continues at coordinate 2,826 of JAEEGU010000087.1, forward strand.
TCTCAGGCTGTTTGCCGGAACGCGTGATTTCAGCACGTAGTGTGTTTCAGGATTAAGTCCGCTGAATACCATTTTTCCGTCAGCACTTGGCTTTGTCCAACCGTTTCCACCCTTTGCCGGTTCGGAAGTATAGCTTACTTCGTTTCCGTCCTCATCAACCAGACAATATTCCTGACTCATCTTGGTTGTATCTGCAGGATTTAGCTGAACCGTAATAGCCCTTGGTCCTACAGAAACTTCATTTGCACGAATGCTTATCGGCTTCGCAACGTCGTTATCGTCTATTGTATTGAGCGTCTCGACATCCGGACGACCTCCGATAGTTTCCTGGTTCGCTGCATCATTGCTGCCTTCCTTTGCAATAGAGATTGTTTTTCCTGCGAAATCATAGCTCTTTGAAGGGACATCAATGGATTCACCCACGAATGGCACGGTTCCTCTGCCGGAGCTCTTTACTTTAAATGATTCACCGGATGATCCATCCTCATTGATTACGCTTATTATGTAATTTGTATTGGCATCCAGACCTGTGATTTCTTCTGTCTGGTAATTTATGCCCGACTTTACCGCGCCTGTCGCTGCAACATCGCCAACGGAAAATAGGAACTTAACCTGTCCGCCGGACGGTACATTCAGCCAAGACATTGTCATGCCGGAATCGTCACCTTCAACCCTTACGGTTCCTGTAGCGGAACCCTTTCCGTTCGCGTAAACCGGACCTGTCACACCTGAATTGTTAAATCCAAAATGCTCACGGTTATTCCAATGTCCAATCCAGAATACCGGCTTTTCCGTAATAGGTGTTATTACAAACGCAGGATCGTCATCTTTTGCTGCCGCTTCGGAAGCTGCACCGATCATTGCAACATGGTGTAATGATTGATCGCTGTTCTGAGTTGCAACCAGTGCCGCACAATCGTAATAGCCACCGCTGGTGCTATCGTCACCAAGTTGTGTGTCACTACCAAACGAGAACGACTGCTGTCCTGCCTTCAGGTCTGCCGTAATATAAAGTGCATAGTCGTCACTTGTGGAAAACGCAAACAGCATATCATCAAGCTGCGCATTGGATTCTTGATTATCCGTAGCATTTGGCGTAGCTGCCGTATCTGTCCTCATTTCCCAACCTTCTCCGCTGTAAACGGTCTGGAGCATATAGTTGGTTCCGCCCTTTGAAAATAGACCTGTTACATCAAACTTGCTGCCGTTATATGCATATGCCATAGTGCCGTTGCTGATATACCAGCTACCGCCCATGGAGTTTGTCCAAGTACGGCCGTCGCTGCCCGGCTTTACCAAGCGAACAGCCTTGGATTTCTCACTGCCGTTTAGTACGCAGCGATACCAAGCGCCGCTTTCAGGTGTAAGTGCGAAGCTTGCGGATGTTGCGCCTGCTACATTCGCGAAAGCACTGTCCGCAGGCTCTATAGCGCTGCTTGTTGCTTTTTGCCACTGATATGTAGCGGTAGCACCCGACTCAACCGCGAGCTTCAGTGTAACATTGGAGCTCGACATGCTTGCGCCGTATGGATAACCGCCGTTTGCGATGATGCCGGAGCTCGGAATATTAATCACGTAAGCCGCTGTTACAACGTCGCTGCTTGGAATACCGTCCGCCATTGCAATCGCTTTTATTGTTGTGGATTCTGTAATATTAATAGGTCCTCTATATACAGTGCTTGCCGATGTAGGCTCGGTATCATTTAATGTGTAATAGATGCTTACAACATCGGAATTACCATTGCAAGTGAGTGTTACGCTTTGTGCACTGTTATAGGTACCGGCCTGTACACTGAACTGCGGTGCGTCCAGTTGCGGAGCCGATCTGAGCAGTGAAGATGCCATCATCATCCTAATCATTGGGAAGCCTTCGTTTTCGCCTTCGCCCTGCTCTTCATTGGCCGGCTCGTTCTGAGGCTCATCCTGCGGCTCTTCCTGAGGCTCATCCTGATTGTAGATTGCGCCATCTGTTACGTTGCCCGGAGTTTCCTGAGCATCGTTTTCAACTTCATAAATTGTTGCAGGATTCTCATCCTCTGTGGCCATAGCCGTGATCCCAACTGTAGGGATAAAGGCCAGAACCATTGTCAGCGTCAATAACCAGCTGACTGTCTTTCTACAAATAGTTCTCATCACATTTCCTCCTGATTTTCAAAATCAGATCTTTCTTTTGTAAAAATGTTATTTGTTTAAAGCTTGTTTTTTTCAAACTATGTACAAATCTTACCTCCCCATATGCAATAAATATGCAATATGAAAAAAAGATTTTTAAAATTTTTTAAAAAGAATTTTTTCGCGTTCAAAATTTCCATTCCCGAAATATCAACATTCTCTGCAACAAAAGTGCAATAAAAAACGAGAGGCACGCTGATACAGGCCTCTCTCATTGTGCATATTTATTCATCCTGTGTATAAACGCAACAAAATAACCCGCGCATTAAATGCACGGGTCAAATGTTTGTTGCAGTTCGATTTTTTTAGCAACCTCTTACTCTTTTATGTCTCAAAAGCGCGATGATATTCACAGCGAGAATACTGCCGCCAACCGCCATTACAACGCCACCGAGTGCGATATTTGTGAGTACTGTTCCCTTCATTGAGATACCTCCTTTATTTACTCCAAAGCTGCCCCTCGAGCTTTTCGAGGATGAGCCTTGCAAACACGTTTACCGCGGAGTAGTTTATTTCTCCGCCCTTCTTTACTATTATATAGCCTTTTTCAATTCCGGGCAAGACCTCAATTGAGGAAATGTCTACGCCAAGCGCCACGGCATCCGCCAGCAAGAGCTCCGGAACGGCCACGCCGTCTGCGCCGGTCACGCCTTTTCCTCCGGCCCGTGTAAGCGGAACTTCTACGGTAAACTCCCGCCTTTTCGTATCAAACCGCACGTCGAGAGGCTCGCTTGGGCCCGCGAAGGCTCTGTAGTCTATCGGCTCTCGCCTCTGCCTGCCGGCTATGCGAAGTGTGGATTTTTCGACGCTTATCTCACTTATGCAAAGCCGCTCACCTACCGGAAAGCCGAGGCCTGCCGCAGCGCGGTGAATGTCAGCCTTCGCAAGGATTGGCAGCAGCCTGTGAAGCTGTGCGCAGTCGTCGCTGTTGTGCAGGATGATTGTGGACTTCACGGCTTCTCTGCCTTCGCCCGGCTTGTGCGCGAGGAATGCGTAATAGAGGTCTACGCTGTCCTTGCCGCTTATCATGTCGGTCCTAGTTTTCCAGAGGCCGAAATAGGATTCGACGGTCTTTTGCTTCATGTTCGGGAGGGCCTTTTTGATTTCCGAGTACTTTTTGAGGACGCGGTAAAGGTCCAGATTGTAATGCAGTCCCTCTTCAAACTCGACGCCCAGCTTTTTGCAGCGGGTGCGTAGGAAGGGGATATCGAAATGCTCGCCGTTGTAGGTTACGACGACATCGACGTTTCTGATCGCCGCCATATAAGCCTCGAGGAGCTCCTTTTCGTCACGATCGTTGTTGTATTCGCAAAAGAATTCTTCCGCGAGCACCGTGTCACGGCCCGGCTCAATCGTAATTAAGCCTCCGAGAATTACCCTCGTTCTGTCCGGAGAGAGTCCCGTAGTCTCTATATCCAGGATGCCGACCTTTCGCCCGCCGAAATAGCAATCAAAGGCGTAGCCCGGCTCCACTGTGTTTTTTATTATTTCCTTAGTATGTATCATTACAAGTTAATTATACCCCGTTTATCCCTTGTGACTCACTTTTTCGAGCGTGATTCTGCCAATGGTGGCAGAGCGGAACTCGTCTAAAATGGTGCGGCCGCCGCGCTCGTAGTCTATGCGCTTGCCGGGGAGAATCCAACCGCGCCTTTTGCATATTGCTTCCATTACGGCAAGTGAGGTGGTCTTTTCGGCATCGTCCGACATCTCAAGCTCGTACTCGTCAACGTAGAAATCGTCCTCCGTCAGCTTGTAGCGCGCAGTGATGAGATCCGCATAATCGTGGCGAAGCACTGTAATGAGCTCGAGCGCCAGCGACGGCGTATCGAGAATCTCGTCCTTTATCGAGCCGCAAAATGCCAGATTAAGACCTACCTTCGGGTCTTCGAACTTTGGCCAGAGTATTCCCGGTGTGTCGAGGAGCTGCATGCCGTTTTCAATCGACAGCCACTGTTTGCCCTTTGTAACGCCCGGCCTGTCGCCTGTCTTTGCCGACTTCTTTCCCGTCAAACGGTTGATAAGCGAGGATTTACCGACATTCGGCACGCCTACTATCATCATGCGGAGCTGCTTTTTACGCATCTGCCCTTCGTTTTTGGCATCCTGCATCTTTTCGAGCTCATTAAGGAGCTTAGGAATGCCTGCCCCGGTCATCGAGTTGAGCGGCATGGCAAGGCTGCCCTCCGCCTTGAAGTAATCTATCCACGCGGCATTGGCGGCCTCATCGGCGAGGTCGCTCTTGTTCAGTACCACTATGCGAGGCTTGCCTGAAATCAGTTCATTTACTATCGGATTTCGGCTGGAAACGGGGATTCTCGCATCGAGAACCTCGATGACCACATCCACCATTTTCAAGTTTTCCGCAATCAGCTCGCGGGTCTTTTTCATATGTCCCGGATACCAGTTGATGTTTTCCAAACTCATTTTTCTTTCCTGTTCGTTTCGATTGCCGTTTGCGCCGCATAGCCGCCCGGCTGCGACACCGGCTAAATAAAAAGGGAACCGTGATTCGGTTCCCCTGAGAAAGCGATTTATTTTTCGATTTCCTTGCTCTTAACTCTGCTGGCTTTACCTGTACGCTCACGCATGTAGTTAAGCTTTGCTCTTCTGACATCACCCTTGCGAACAACCTCGATCTTTTCGATCATTGGTGAATGAACAGGGAATGTCTTTTCTACGCCTACGCCGGAAGCAAGCTTTCTTACTGTGAAAGTCTCGCTGATGCCGCCGTTCTGCATCTTGAGGATGTATCCCTCGAAAACCTGAATTCTTTCTCTGTTTCCTTCCTTGATCTTGATGTGAACCTTTACAGTATCACCGATACCAAGCTCCGGAATGTCGTTTCTCTTGTATTCCTGTGTGATTGCATTAATAATATCCATTTGTTATTCTCCTCCTTCCTTCCCAAGACGTTCGTGGATCAAACTAAATACGCGTTTCGCGCCCAGAGGACCGCCCGTAATAACAGAACAATTTTATCACAACGCGGTGCTCGATGCAAGCACTTTTTGTGCTGTTTTGTAAGTTTTTTGCTGCGCCAAGCACACCAAACTGCGCCAAGCAGGACAGGCTATGCTCTCGGGTGGGTTTTGTCGTAAACATCCTTGATTCGCTGGGATGTTGCGGAGAGATATACCTCTGTTGCGGATATATCGTCGTGCCCCATGAGGTTTTGCACAGTCTTTAGGTCTGCGCCGTTTTGCAGCATGTGTACCGCAAAGGAATTGCGAAGGGTTTTCGGCGTGAAGTCGCCCTCGACCCCGGCCTTGCCCGCATAATCCTTTAATATCTTCCAAAGGCCCTGTCTCGAAAGCGGGGTGCCGTTGTAGTTCAAAAAGAGAACATCGCTCTCGCCATCCCCGAGAAGTATGTCACGAGAATGCTTTATGTATTCCTCGAGCGCCGTCCTGGCAGGCTTGCCGAAAGGAATGACGCGTGCCTTTGTCTGGCAGACCAGCATACCCATGCGGGTGTTCACATCCGTAAGCTTAATCGAAATGAGCTCGCTTGCGCGAATGCCCGTTGCATACATGAGCTCCAAAATAGCTTTGTCGCGGAGGCCCTTGAAGCTGTCGTCCGGAGCCTGCATCAAGCGATCAATTTCTTCAAGCGAAAGGAACTCTATATCTCTTTCCGCAACCTTTGGGGCCTTGATGCCAACCGTTGGGTCTTCGGATATTTTGCCCTGAGCGAGCAAAAAATAAAAATATGTGCGAAGCGATGAGAGCTTGCGGTTAATTGTAGATGCCGAAGAGCCGGCATTTTTCAGTCTCAGCACATAGGAAACGATTTCCGTGTTTGTGACGGTCGTAAGGTCCTTTTCCCCATCTGTGCCCGCGATTTCCTTTGCAAAGATTTCAATATCCTTGCAATATGCAAGGATTGTGTTGCGCGATTTACCCATCTTTTCCAAATAGATGGTATATGCTGTGGTATCCATTTCATACTCCTCAAATTTTCGTATAGTCTATCCTACCACAAACAGAAGTGGTTTACAATAATAAATTTGATAATAATTTTGCGATTTAAAAAAGCCTTCCCCTGAGTCGCAAAAAGCCTTCCCCTTGAGGGGAAGGTGTCACCGCAGGTGACGGATGAGGTGGCAAAACATAAAAAAATGTACTATAATAAGGAGAGAAATTTTAGGGCGAAAGCCATATTGCAGATAAATCGGAGGTAAATATGAAGTTTGGGTTCATCGGCGCCGGAAACATGGGAGGCGCAATATTAAGAGGCGCTTTGGCGGCTAAGGTTTTAGATGGCAGCAGCACATATATCTGCGGGCGCGACAGCGATAAGGCAAAAAGAACAGCACAGGAGCTTGGCTGTGGAGTCTTTGGCAGCGTCGAGGAGCTTTCAAGGACCTGCGACATCATCATAGTCGGCGTAAAGCCAAAGGATATGGATGAGGTCCTTTTGCAGGTAAGAAATGCGACTACCGCCTGCGCGCTTTCCGCTAAGGTAGTGGTTTCGATGGCAGCAGGCGTGAAAATAGCCCACATCGAAGAAATGCTCGGCGTAGACGCAAAGGTCGTACGCATCATGCCAAACACTCCGGCGATGGTCAAAGCCGCAATGACATCGGTCAGCAGGAACAGGTTTGTGACCGATGAAGAGATGCAGACGGTGATGAAGCTTTTCAATGCAATAGGAATGGCTGTCGAGGTGCCTGAGGACATGATTCACACCGTAATCGGTGTGTCCGGTTCGAGCCCTGCCTATACCTATCTTTATATAGACGCTCTGATCAAGGAAGCGGTAAAGGAAGGAATGACCGAGAAACAGGCGCGCATTTTTGCGGCGCAGGCGGTCATCGGCGCAGCAAAAATGGTTCTCGAAAGCGATGAGGATCCGCAGATTCTCTGCAAAAATGTCTGCTCTCCGGGCGGCACTACGATTGAGGCTGTAACCGTATTAAAGAACGAGGGCTTCGAAGAGCTCGTCATGAAGGCATTTAAGGCCTGCACGGATAAATCAAAGCTGATGTCGGGTGAAAAATAGTATTTTTGCAAAAAAACTTTTAAAAAATGAACTTTTTCTAAAAAAAATATTGCAAAAGTTCAAGATGTTTTTTATAATAAACATGTGGTTATCCCCCTGATAACCTCATTAATCTCTAATCCCAATACCCCTTTTGAACAAAATAGACTGCACCCCTGCAGTCTATTTTGTTTTGTCTTTAAAGCCCTATACGGGCTTTTTTCAGGCAAAAATCGCAAAAAAATAGAAATGAACCGCTTTTGGCGGTTCACCCCTATTGAGATAAAATAAGTTGGAGTATATTATGAATAGGCCTTTCGGCCACCTTTTCAAATTGATACTGTCGTCCTCCCGACAAATATAATATATACCACAGCTTGCAACAAAACTGCAAGCACCCGAAAAATATTTTTTAAAAGATTTTTCGTCGGCTCGAAAGCCTTGATTTATCAGGAGAATGTCGCGACTTCCTCTACAGGGGGAGCCGCTTTTTTATATTCCGTGGTATTTAAAATCGGACCGCTTTCACCGTAAACATCGTGGTAATCCACAGAGATTGTTGCGGTAATTGTGTACCAGTCACCATGTTTAAAGGTTTTGTCGCTGTCGGGATATTTTCCGATCAGCCCCGCAAACTGGATATCCTCCACGCAGCAGGTCATTACATGGCGCCCGAATATGAATGCCGAGCTCGGCAAATCCTCGCCCACCAGGCATCTTCCCTTTACGCGTACGGTCTTTCCTATATATTTGTCCGGTTCTTCGTTTATATCCCTGTACCAGAGAGCATAGTCCACATCGCGAATCTCGATTACATCCGCATTTATATCAAACGGCAGCGGATCCTCGATATCGTCAAGCTCGAATCTGTCATCGCTGAACTCGTATATGATTTCCGCGCTGCGATTTGCCGCTCTTACGATTTTGTGGAACTCCTCCTTGCTCATATCGTCAGTAAAACGGTTAAACACTATCATCTCCATAGCGTTTAATTTGTCGTACATCAGATTGCGCATGTTTTTGTTGTACATCAGGAATGTGGTCGAATCCGCCAGCATCAGAATCTGGTAAATCATCCAACGCTCCGGCATCGCCTCGTAAAATGACTTGAGCATCCACATGCCGTTGTACTCTACTATGACCTGCTCTGCCATGTATTTGTCCGTCAAACGCTGCAGGTTCTGTGCATTAAGCTCGCTCTCGTCCTCGATTGTCTCGATATACACATTAGGAGCCGCGAATTTTTTCGGCGCATACTCGTTTTCCCCCTCTTCACAAACCAGGAGAAGCGTGCGCTCGCCGCTGTTGAAATCCTTGCCCTCCAGCGCGCCTTGCGCGAAATCGGTCTTGCCGGATTCAAGAAAGCCGACAAACATATATACAGGTATTTCTTTTTTCTTTTTACCAAGCATTACGCTACCTCGCATCCCGCGCTTATTTCAAAAATGCCGCCTTGATTGCGTCCTGATTGAGCTTTGAGCCGATTACACAGATTCTGCCCGTAAGTCCTGCAGCTGCGCCGGTCCTGACCTCAGGCTCACCCGGCACGTAGTCGAACTGCATCCAGCCGTCCTCTGCCGGCACGATACCCTTTGCGCGAAGCACAAGGCCGAACTTTGCCTCATTCTCGAGGGAAGCCAGCACCTCTTCAAGTGCCTTAGGGTCAAACTTTCTCGCTGTCTCGATACCCATCGACTCGAAAATCTCGTCGGCATCGTGGTGATGGTGATGACCGTGGCAGCAGCAATCCTCTTCACCCTCGTGATGATGCTCATGCTCGTGCTCATGATCGTGGTGATGGTGCTCGTGATCGTGGTCATGGCAGCACTCGCCGTGCTCATGATGATGCTCGTGGTCGTGGTCGTGGCAGCACTCGCCGTGTTCATGATGGTGATGATGCTCGTGCTCCTCGAGCTCGTGAAGCGCCTCTTTGAGGGTGCTTCCGCTCTCCATAGCCTCGTGGATCTGCTTTGCATCAAGCTCCGGCCAGTCGGTTGTGATGATAGCTGCATCGTGATTGAGCTCGCGCAGCATCTCTACCGCCTTTTCAATCTTTTCCTCGGAAACGCCCGCAACGTGACTCAAAATCACCGCGTTTGCGCTTTCTATCTGATTATTGAAGAACTCGCCAAAGTTCTTCATGTACATTGCACATTTCTTTGCATCGACAACCGCAATGGTGCCGGAAAGCTCAAGCTCCGCATCCGCTCCCGCAACTGCGGCGATGATATCCGAAAGCTTGCCAACGCCGGACGGCTCGATGATGATGCGGTCAGGGTGGAACTTTTCAACCACCTGATGAATTGCCTTTGTGAAATCGCCCACGAGTGTGCAGCAGATGCAGCCGCTGTTCATCTCTGTGATCTCGATGCCGGAGTCCTTCATGAACCCGCCATCGATACCGATCTCACCGTACTCGTTTTCGATGAGGACGATCTTCTCGCCAGCATAGACCTTGGCGATCATTTCCTTGATCAGCGTCGTTTTCCCAGCGCCAAGAAATCCCGAAATAATATCAACTTTTGTCATATTCATTCCTCCTGAAATTACATTCCGATTCTGCCGATCCGTGTACCTGTCCATGTGGCGATCACGCAGATCACGATCGTCGCTGTACAGTACAGCAACGCAGCACCCAGCCGGCCACTTTGGAGCATGGTCAGCGATTCTGCGGACAAGGCCGCCAGTGTGGAAAACCCTCCGCACAGACCTGTCGTAAGGAACAGAACG
>JAEEGU010000088.1 GCA_016280485.1 Bacillota bacterium
AGTGTCATTGACTCCTTGCTCGCAAAGGCTATGTGCGGTGTCAGAAGAGTGTTCGGCGCCGAAAGCATTTGCGTATCCGCAGGAAGCGGCGGTTCCTTCGTAAAGACGTCCACAGCGGCTCCCGCGATCACGCCTTCCTTCAGTGCACGTGCAAGGTCATCCTCGTTTGTAACCGGTCCACGCGCCACGTTGATGAGTATGGCAGACTTCTTCATCTTGCAGAGCTTGCCGTAGTCAATCATGCCGCGAGTCGAGTCGTTGAGCGGGCAGTGAAGCACCACGATGTCGCTTTCGGCGAGGAGCTCATCCTGTGACACCTGCTTTGCGTAAGCCGGATACTCCGGATGCACACTGCGACTCTGCGCGAGGATGTTACAACCAAACGCGTGGAAGAGCTCACCTGTGCGGCTTCCGATATTTCCGTAGCCGATGATGCCGACAGTTTTACCGCGAAGCTCTGTGCCGACAAGGCCATCCTTTGTGCCGCCTGCGCGCACTCTTTCCTGGGTTTCAGGAATGTGGCGAAGCATTGAAATCGCCATTCCGATAACAAGCTCCGCAACGGCTTCGTTAGAATAGCCCGAAGCGTTGGAGACCTTAATTCCCTTTGACTTTGCCGTGTCGAGCGCAACATGATCCACGCCCGTGAATGCGACATCTATAAACTTCAGATTATCGCAAGCCGAAAGTACTTCGCCCGGCATCGGCATGTTTGCTATAATCATTATATCTGCGTCCTTTGACTCCTCTATGAGCGTCGGGACATCCGTGGTTTTTGCATATTCCTTGAACTCAACCTCGCCCTCGAAAGGCTTTTTGAATGCATCAAGTTCTTCCTTGGATATTCCAAGTGATTCAAGTATTACTGCTTTTTTCATTTTTCTCCGCTTCCGGTTATACCATCAATACTTTAGAAATAACAATATCCGACCGTGCATGCAAGCACTACCGCAGTGACTGCAAACAATATGAGCCAGATCGGACGGCGGCTCTTTTCCGCCCTGCCGATTGCAGGATTATATGAGTTAAAGAGCTCCATCGAAAGTGCCTCGAGCACAGTGCTGCCCTCGGCATCAAAACGGCAAGGATAATCCTTCGAAACCGCCCTCTGCGCGTTATATTCGCGTACGAGGGCTTTTTCCTGCGCTGTTAAGTCAATGCACTCCGGCGCCTGGAGGACCATCTCTCCCGCAAGATTAGCCGCCTTTATCCCCGCACTGCCCGCGCCGGTTGCCTTTGCAAGGCTCTCGCAGGTGCTGAGGATAGTCTCGTTAAGGTGCTCCTTTACGTATTCCGCCTTTGCGAGCACCGTCTCAAGATAGGTCACGCTCTCGTCGGAAAGCACCGCCTCAACCGAAACATCTTTATCGCTGTAAGGGTCAAGCTCCGCCTGATAGCCCTCAACCAGCTTTTTCTCATTTTCCAGTCTTTCTCTAAGCTCTGCCGTTTTGAAAAACTCATCGGTGAAATTACCCGCAAACTCAGGAACCTCGCCCTCGACAAACTTCTCGCCGAAGTACGCCTGGGCCTTTTCTATTTTACCCCACTTTAGGGTATGTCTTGCGTTATTTACAAGCTTGCTTCCAAAGAGGCTGCCCGCAAAGATGCCGACACTGCCGCCGACAATCGTGCCTGCGCCCGGTGCGACAGCGGTTCCCGCTGCGGCGCCAAGCTTGCCGAGCCCGATGGCTCCCGCACCGGCCGTTCCTATCCTGAGGAAGTCCATGCCGATGTTGATTCCCGCCTCACGACCTGTCTGCTTGTTTTTCGAAAGTCTGAGTACATTGCGAAGTGTGCGAAGGCCGAAGATGGTCGCAGAGACCGCCGGCACATGCTGAGTCACATCAAAGGCATCCGTTTTTGCCGCAATCGTGTCGAGCACGCCCGAATCGGCCGCGGTGCCCGCAACCTCAATTCCGCTTACGGTATCGGCTGCCGCGCCTGCCGCATCGACTGCCGTGCCCGCTACATCAAGCGCCGCACTCCCCGCATCGAGGACAGTTGCCGCATCCGCGCCGGAAATCAGCGTGCCGCCCGAGGCAAGATATGCATCGAGTAGTGACATGCCGGTAGTGCCGACCGTGAGCGCCGTAGCGTCAAAGGCTTCCGCGCCGTAGCGTTTGAGCTTTTCGAGACCCGCACCCTCAAAGCCGAGGCCGGAGCGAATTTTTTTCTTGAGCTCAGCAATCTTCAGTTTTTTCTTTTTGAATCTGTGCTTTAGCGCAAAGTGCAGTACCAGAAAAACGACTGCAAGCAGCAGCAAAGCTTCAATTTGTGCGAGCAATGGCTCAATAATCTTCAAAAATGTATCCATCCGTCACTTTCCTTATGTTTCGTTATTTATTCAGGTAATCCGTAGCGAACATCGTTATGCGCGATATCTCGCACGGAGCGTCAAACGATATCTCAACCTGTCCGACAGTCGATGCGTTCACATCGGTGTCAAGCTTCAGATAAGTCACGGCACATCCATCCGCATAGCTTGTGTTTATAGGCTCGCCGCCCGACTTGAAATGTACGGCATTAGGTTTGTCGCAATATACCTTTACCGCATACTCGCCGCCGTATTTCTGGGCGAAGGTTGCAAGAAGGCTCGAAGGCTTTGTTACGCTCGCCTTGAATGCACTCTCGCCGCCATTCGCATCAGCCTGCCAGCTTATGCCGTCAGCTACGCTCACAAAGTCAGGCACTCCGTCGAGGTTTGCATCGCACGCATATTTGGTATCAAACATCGCGCATGCCAGAATCGTTGCAATCACATCTGCGTCGTCGTACGCATTTTTGTCCTTTAGCTCAAGGAGTCTGCCGACGAAGAGATAGTTTCTCGGCGCGAGCTCTATATTGTCAAGGTATTCGGCATTTCTTGCGCGAATATCGTCATAGTATTTGAGCAGAGTCTCATAGGACTCTCCGCGCTCCTCGGCACGAGCCATAGCTGCATCGGAGTTTGGTCCCATGATATCGAAATAATCCTCCAAAACGGTGAAAATGTACTGCCATGTAGCACCGCTGGATCTTACGTAGCTTGCGCCGCGGTCGAGTGCCGCAAACGCCTTTTCGTCGTTGTTTTTATTTAAGTAGAACTCCGCCGCCGAACGATATGCCGAGTTGGAGTCGAGCTTTAATATCTTGTCTGCGTATTTCTCGCAAAGTTCCGCGCTCGCGATGCCCGGATTTGCAACCTCGCTGTTCAAGTAGCTGATGTAGTAGTCCGCATACTCGTACTTTTCGGCGTCTGCCGCCTTTGCGAGCATGTCTATCGTAACGCTTCCCTTTGTCATCTTGCTGCGCGTTGAAGCATTGTATCCGATTGTAACGGTAAAGAGCAGGGTGAGCACGAGCACCGCCGACATAAAGCCGATGAAGGCCGCCTTGCCTTTAAATGCCGCAACCTCGGCCGCCTCTTCATCTGCAGGCATCGCTTTTCTTTCCTTAAGGAAAATGCCGATAAGCACTATCATGCTGAGGGCTATGATCTGATAAGCCCCACTCGACCAGACCGCATCGCTGAAGGCCTGCCCATACATCTGCACAAGACCTGCGCCAAGCGCCGGCGCCGCATAGAGTGCAAGCTCTTCGCCCTTTCTGCGCGAAGCGATTACGCAAATTGCCGCAATAACACCCATCGCCACGAAGATGGCAAGGCCGATGATTCCGCAGTCACAGAGCATCTGAACGTAGTGGTTGTGCGCATACTTTGTCTCATAGAAGAAGTTCTGAACCGCCATTACGCCGTTTTCAAAGCCGCCGAGGCCTCTGCCGAGGATTGGGCTCATCTTGAAAAGCTTCATGCCGTCGCTGAAGAACACGGTTCTCTGAATTGCGTTTTCGTTTGCTCCAAGGTTTTGGATACGGTTTGCCATAAAGCCCGGGAGCAGCTTGTAATCAAGCTTGAGTGACCCCTTTTCAGGTCCCTCGTACGACGCCTCATTTATCCTAAGACCGCTTGCGCTGTAGAAATTAACCATGACGATTTCCGAATCGTCCGGTACGGTAAAACCAAGGCTTAAGGTCTGGTTCTCGGCTCCCTCTGTGCCAAAGCCCTGATCCGCGAGCACATCATCTGTGTGCACCTTGAGGTCTGTTTCGTCCTGGCTGGTTATCTTTACCTGAAGGTCTGCAGGATCGCTGCCAACCTGAGATATATCGAGGCTCAGCACATAATCGCCGCCGTCAACATAAGCCGATCTTGATAAGGCTTCGCCCGGTGCAAGTGTTTTTGCGCCGGTTACATTGAGCGCCACTACCGCAAAGCCCACTATGATAACGGCAATACCGGCGATTACACCGATTCCTGCCTTTACATTCTGTCCAAGCTTGTCGCCGATCTTTGAACCTACGAATCTGTCGAGCAGCCAGATCAGCACGAAGTTCGCGCAAAGTGCCAGCATCGGCAGGAACTTCGCCGCGCCCGCTGCACCGAGTCCGGCGAAGGCTATGAACGCCATGACGAGTGTGCAAGCCGCATCCTCTGCAAGCAGTATGAAGAGTGCCGCACGCTTTGAAGCCGCCTCGAGCACTATCATCGCTATGCAGGAGAGGAGGAACATGAAGAGCGAACCCATCGAGAACGCCAGAACGTAGCTTAAAGTATTAAGTCCTAAAACCGCATAGGCACCGAGGCTCCTTCTCGACCTTGCGAGGTGGATGCTCATGATGGTACCGAGCGCCATAACTCCCGAATAGAGGTTCGGGTCGGAAAGCATGCCCGTGATACGAACTCCGACCTCGTATGTGCCCATATCGGCAAACTGCGTGGAAACAGGTGACATTACAACCTTGAAAATCCTTGCCAGGATATCGCAGCTTGCGGCATCAACCGAAAGCACGCCTATTGCGGCTGTTGCGATTGCAAAGATTGCAAGAATGCGGTCAAATCCGCGGTCAGTCTTTTTTACGAATACGATTATTGCTATCAGAATCGGTAAAACAAAGAGTATCTTTGTTACCTCGTAGAGTGCGAGCTTGCCGGCCGCCGCATAGAGCGAGCTGATTGCACACCAGAAGATGTACGCAAACGGCAGCACCGTTACAAGGTTAACTCTTTCCTTCGCGTTCTGCCGAAAGCCGGGAATAGCCCACGCGAGCACGGTAAGCGCCAGCATTACTATGAGCGCTGTGATTGTCATGCTTTCGTGCAGTCTGTTATCAAGGCTCCCCTGTATCAGAAGCAGGAAATACGCACAGATTGCGAATACCGGAACAGTCCAGGATTTGTAGCTGCCGTCATAATTTAAGGCAGTGCTCACATCCTGCTGCACTCTGTTTTGCTTGTTTTTCTTTGAGGCCATCGCCTTTCCCTCCAAAATTTATTTTATCTTAGCTTTTCCTTGTTAAAGATGCCGCCAAGGGCAGTCATTGCAATTATCTTTAAGTCCAACATAAAGGACCAGTTTTCAATATAATAAATGTCGTGCTCTATGCGCTCGCGGATCGAGGTATCGCCGCGCAGGCCGTTCACCTGTGCCCAGCCGGTAATTCCCGGGCGCACCTGGTGCTTTATCATATAAAGCGGCACGGTTTCTTTAAACTCATCAACGAATTTCCTGAGCTCCGGCCGAGGCCCCACCAGGCTCATATCGCCCTTTAAGACGTTGAAGAACTGCGGCAGCTCATCAATCGAGCACTTGCGAATGAAGGAACCAAACTTCGTTTTCCGCGGGTCCTCGTTTTTGCTCCACGCCGTCATCGACTGAGC
>JAEEGU010000089.1 GCA_016280485.1 Bacillota bacterium
AATCGAGCCAGCCGTCAGCCTTTTTGGCTGCGATGAATTCCTGGATCTCCGCAAAGAGTCTGTCCTGCTTGTCGTTATTTCCGACAATTACCGCAAAATCGCAGTAGCCCGGGGATTCCTCCATGCGAATCAATTCAGGATGCTGATATCTCTGTGCATAGTATCCGACCTCTTCAATCAGATACGCGTCGATTTTGTTAGACTCGAGCGCCGGAATCATATCGTTTGGCATCTTGTAGTAGAACCATTCCTCGCCCTCGAGATCGTCTTTGATTAAGTCCTCGTACAGAACGCCTGTCTGTACGCCGAGGTTCTTGCCGTTAAGGTCTTCAAGAGTTGAAAGACCGTTCTTTGCCTTTGGTGCCTCGTCGGCAAATGCGAGGCCAACTGTGCCGAAAATCACGCTCACTGTGAGCAGGGCACATACGATAATCGAAAAGCTCTTCTTTCTCATTTTTATGCCTCCTCCCACTTAAAGCTGATTGTAATTTTGTTGTTATAAGCCGCGAACGGATTCTCTGCGCTCGGTTCCTCCGCAGGGAAGATTTCGTCCTCGAGAATTGTGGTCTTTTCCTCCAGCACGTCGTCGAACAGAGAGTTTCCTGTCTCGTGCAGGTCGAAATGCTCGCCCTTGTAGCGAATCTTTAAAACGAGAATGTCGTTCTTCTCAGAGTAGTCAATGCCCACCAGAACGTCGCGCTCTTCGTCTCTGTCGAGAATGTTGTTGAGCGTAATTTCCTCGAAGCAGAGCTGGAGCTTACTGATACGCTCGTTCTCGATGAGGAGCTTCTCAGCGTAGAGCTGGAGCTCGTCGTACATTGCCTCGAAGTCGAACTCTTCGTCCTTGATGTGATAGGACAGAGAAGTGAGACGTCTGATGAATCTCTTCGTCTTTTCGCGCTTTGGCTGCTCAAAGATCTGCTTTGGTGTGCCCTCTTCGTAGATGCCGCCGTCAGCCATAAACAGCACGCGGTTCGAAATCTTGCGCGCGAAGTCCATCTCGTGAGTGACGATCATCATAGTGCGGCCGGTTTTCGCGAGCATGCGGATTACGGACTGTACTTCTCCGATCATGCTTGGGTCGAGCGCGGAAGTCGGCTCGTCGAACAAGATGATTTCAGGGTCCATACCGAGTGCTCTTGCGATGGCAACACGCTGCTGCTGACCGCCGGAAAGCTCGTCCGGATAGCTCATAGCCTTGCTGTAGAGGCCGACTGTGTTGAGCAGCTCCATCGCCTTATCGTATGCTTCCTGACGGCTGCGGCCGAGAAGTGTAATCTGCGGCTGCATAATGTTTTCGAGCACGGTCATGTGGCCGAAAAGGTTGAAGGACTGGAAAACCATGCCCATCTTTTTGCGGACGCTGTTTAAGTCATAGCCCTTTTCGGTGATATCCTCGCCGTCAACGATGATCTGGCCGGAGGTCGGCGCAGAGAGCATGTTGATGCAGCGGAGAAGTGTTGATTTTCCCGTGCCGGAAGGTCCGATAACGGAAATTACGTCGCCGTCATTTATGGTGACGCTGACGTCCTTGAGAGGAGTGACGTCGTCAAACTCCTTGCTTACGTGTCTTAATTCAATCATGCCGCTACCTCCCTTTCTTTTCCGTAGGAAACACAAATAGCCCGGCACATACCCATGTGGGAATGCGCTGAGCTATGGATTTCAGATTCATTGTTAAAAGCGCCTGTAGATGTCCTAACACACAGGGACACAAGTGCGGAATTCCTCATTCCCGCGCAGGCCTTAAAGTTTTCAGTTCTGTTCATTTTAGAATTATCAGCTCCTAGTTGGTACCCCCGCCCTTTTAGCGGGAACCTCGGTTTGTTTCAGCTATTGCCGCCTTACTCGGTCGTGCGGCGCTGAGAGAGAAGCCTTTCTCTCCTTTGGACAATCTGCTTTCGCAGAAGGTATCACCTGTTGTGTTGAGACAGGCGCTACCCTACGTTTTTCCTTATATTAAGGGTTACTGATTAACTATACAATTAAACGGTGTAAAAGTCAATCTGAATTTTTATTGATTTTTGCGAGTTCCTCTTCTTCAAGCACCCTGTAGGCTACCTTGCCCACGAGCGTTTTCGGCAGATCCTCGCGGAATTCGATGTCATACGGCATGGCATATTTTGCTATGTGCTCGCGGCAGTAAGCAAGCAGCTCTTCCTTTGTCGCCTCGCTTGGCTCCACGTCTGCAGCAAGCTTCACAAAGGCCTTCACTTTTTGCATCTTCAGTGCATCCGGCACTCCGATGATGCAGGACATCTGCACCTTTTCGTGCGCATCGAGGATGTTCTCGAGCTGTCCCGGATAGATGTTGTAGCCCGAGCTTACGATCATGCGCTTTGCGCGGCCGCGGAAGTAAATAAAGCCCTGCTCGTCCATTGTTCCGAGGTCTCCCGTGTAGACCCATGTAAGCCCATCGCTGTGGGTGCGCAGCGTTTTGGCAGTCTCCTCAGGATGGCCCGCATACTCCTTCATAACGGTAGGCCCCGCCAGAAGAATTTCGCCTTCCTCGCCATACGGAAGCTCTTCGTCGGTGTCGGGCTTTACGATTTTGATGTAGGTGTCCGGGAACGGGATGCCGATGGAGCCTTCCTTGCTCATGGAGGTCGGTGTCAGACAGCAGGCCGTGACGGTTTCGGTAGTGCCGTAGCCTTCACGCACCTGAATGACTGCGTGGTGGTCGTAGAGGAACTTGTCGAACTTCTTTTTAAGCTCGATGGAGAGCGAATCGCCGCCCGAAAAGACACCCTTGAGCGAGGAAAGATTTGCGCCGTCCATGCTCGGGAGCCTTAAGAGTGCCTCGTAGAGAGTCGGCACACCGGCTATGAAATTGCACTTGTACTTGGTAATCAGCTTGGCGT
>JAEEGU010000090.1 GCA_016280485.1 Bacillota bacterium
AAAACGCGCAAGCTACGAGGAAAGCAGCAAGTACAGGCGTGAGCGCCACAAGAAAAACCTTGAGGCAGAGGCAAAGATGGAGCCGGTGGTTCTCGAGGATGCGGTCATCGCTCCGTTTGGCAAGCCGAACCCCGAGGCTTCACCTAGCCCTGAGCCTGAAATAGAGGCGCCAAAGACGAGTGAAGAAATCAAGGCGGCTCTTCCGAGCTACGCGGATATGGATATAACCCTCACACCTCTCGAGGGGCAGGTTGCCATGAGAGACATTAACGAGGAAATCCGCAAAGAGCACGAAAAAAAGGAAAAGGAAAAGAATCCGGAGCCAAAGCTGACGGAGATTCCGCTCAAAGAGGCAATAAAGGAATCCGACGTATACGGGGACAAGGTTTTCGTCGTAATACTAAAGGGTCTTGAGCATGCATGGGAGGCGGTAAAGAGCTTCTTTTCAAAGCTTTCGACCGGCATCCAGAAGAGGATAACCCGCCTTACGGCGAAAAAGGATCCCGAAAAGGCGGTACAGCTTTCAAAGAGCATAGGCGACAAAAAAGCGAGCCTGACCATCAAGAAAAAGGTGGCAAAGGGCAAGCTTGGCGATGTAAAGAATTTCTTAGTCGCCAAAGAGGAAATGCTCAGCAGCAAGCTTGCACAGCAGGTGAGCATCTTTGACCACAAGCAGGGCGACCGTCAGGCAAAGGCAGAGGAGGCCGTTCAGCGCAGTGGTGTGAGATTCCACCGCACCCGCCACTGGATTGATGTCAACAAGAAATACCTGATACTGGGCTTTACCGGTTTTGTGGCACTTCTGTTCATCATCATTGCGGGCATCAACTGGGCAACAGCTTATGAATATGCTTACAACGGAAAAACACTGGGCGTTGTAAAGAACCAGGAGGATGTAACAAGGATCCTCGAAATCGTCAGCGAACAGCTCTCAAAGGAGCACAATGCCGAGGTTTACATAGACAAGGACGAGGACATCACCTTTAAGAGAGTTTGGAACCTCACGGGACACAATGACACCCAGCAGGAGGTTCTGCGTACCCTGACCTACATGCAGGATATGTCGGTTACGGGCTATCGTATCCTTGCCGACGGCTCTGCGCTCGGTATTGTCGAGAGCGAGGCTATGGCAAAGCAGATCCTCTCCGAGGTAAAGGAAGCCTACGCACCGCGCAGCGAATCCATCAAGTACGAGGATATCGACTTCGCAGAGAATATAACAATCGAGCCTTATGAGACCAAGCTTGGCTTACTCCTCTCACACGATGAGATGATGTACAAGCTCATGACAGGCGCAGAGGAGCAGATGACTCATACCGTGCAGGCGGGCGAGACATTCTCCGAAATTGCGAACATGTACGGCATTTCGCAGGCTACACTGCAGGCAAGCAATCCGACCGTGAACCCGGCAAGACTTTCGATAGGACAGCAAATCATTCTGTCGCAGTCAATGCCTATGCTCACGGTACAGACGGTTGAAGTTTCAACATATATCGAATATCTCGACTACGAGACAACCTATGAAGAGAGCGCTTCGATGTACAAGGGCGAAACCTCCACAAAGCGCAAGGGTGAACCGGGCGAACGTTCCGTAAAGGCAAAGATAGTAAAGAACAACGGAATCGAGGTTGCAAAGCTCGAGCTTTCGTCCGAAATCACAAAACAGCCTGTATCGGCGATTGTGGTTCGCGGTACAAAGGAGCTGCCTCCTACAAAGGGAACAGGAAAGTTCATCTATCCTGTAACCGGCTACCGCCTCACGTCAAAGTTCGGAAGCAGATGGGGACGTATGCACTACGGCGTAGACCTGGCTTGCTCGACCGGTACAAAGATCAGAGCCTCTGACGGTGGTAAGGTTACCTTTGCCGGATACAAGGGCTCGTTCGGATATCTTGTAATAATCGATCACGGCGGCGGATATGAAACCTATTATGCACACTGCTCAAAGCTATACGTAAAGGTCGGTGACGCCGTTTACCAGGGCCAGCATATCGCAAATGTAGGCTCCACGGGCAGGTCCACCGGACCGCATTGCCACTTCGAGGTACACTATCTCGGAACCGCAAAGAATCCGCTCAATTACTTGTAAAACGACTTGTAAAAGGAGAAGGTTTAGAATGGACAAAAAGAAAATACTCATCATCGAGGACGAACAATCCATTTCTGACATCATAAAATTCAATCTTGAAAAAGAGGGTTACATAACACTCACAGCATACGACGGGCAGGCAGGTCTCGAAAAAGCACTTTCCGAAAACCCCGACCTGATTCTGCTCGATGTAATGCTGCCGCTTATGGACGGCTTTCAGGTCTGCAAAAAGGTGCGCGAAGAGAGCCTCGTGCCGATTCTGATGCTTACCGCAAAGGAAGAAGAAATCGACAAGGTGCTGGGGCTCGAGCTTGGCGCCGACGACTACATCACAAAGCCGTTCTCAATGCGCGAGCTTATCGCACGAATCAAGGCAAACATCCGCCGCACGGATTTTGCCGACGCTACAAGGGACGTGCCGTCGGACGTTCAGACCTTCGGCAATCTCGAAATCGACATGAACCGTTTCGAGGTGCGCAAGTCCGGCCAAGCTCTCGAGCTTACACAGCGTGAGTTTGAGCTCTTAAAGTACCTTGCGGCAGCAGAAGGCCGTGTCTTCTCGCGCGAACAGCTTCTCGAAGAGGTGTGGGGCTACGAATATTACGGCGACATCAGAACCGTGGACGTAACGGTGCGCCGCCTTCGCGAAAAGCTGGAGGACGATTCGTCCGATCCGAAATATATCATGACAAAGCGTGGAATAGGTTATTATTTCAGGAGGCCTTAGTCTATGTTTAAAACAAAGCTGGGGCGCAGCATCAGGTGGAAGCTGGTTCTGGTCTATGTGCTTCTCGTATTCATAGCTACGACCATTATCGGCGTGTTCCTGACAAGCCAGCTCGAAAGCTACTATACCAATTCCATAGAACGCGACATAGTGAACACCGTAAACGAAGGAGGTCTCACTTCTTCGTTTGCTGCATATGACAATCTGCAGGACAATGCAGAGGAAATCAGCACAAACATAAGCAGCTGGGGCGTCGGCCTCGGTCAGGAAATCTATGTGGTCGATTCGGCAATGAACATAATTGCCGCAACCTCTGATGTGCAGGGGCGCAGCGCGCTGGATTTTCTCGATTGCGATGTTATCTTAAGTGCGATTTCTTCGGGCGCTCGTGCGCAGTCATTTTCGACGATTTCTCTTTCGGAGAAAAGTCTGCAGGTAATGAACGTTGTTTTCCCTATTGAAAACGATGCCGGGAAAAGTCTGGGAGCTCTGTATGTCAGAGCAGATATGAGCAGTGTCCGCGAGTCGGTCAACGAGTCCGGATCCATTTTCATCAAGGCCATGCTCCTGGCGCTTGCGATAACCATCGTGCTCGGAAGTATCATAAGCAGCTCGATTACACGTCCGATCAAGGATGTGACCGTAAAGGCGGAGCTGATGTCCGAGGGTGACTTCTCGCAGGAGGTTTCCATAAGGTCCGAGGATGAAATCGGCCAGCTGGCGAGCATGTTCAATATCCTGCGCATAAAGCTGAACGATACGCTTTCGCAGATAGAGAACGAAAAGAACAAGCTTGAGGCGGTACTGCGCCACATGGCGGATGCGCTGATTGCGATAGACCTTTCGGGCAACATAACGCACGTAAACCAGGCGGCGCTTGATTTGCTGGGTCTGTCGGGCGAGCTTTATAAGGACACTGAAGACCTGCCGCCGTACGACGAGCTCATTGGTGGCATCAGCAAGGACCTGCAGCTTTCAAAGCTGGTGGAGAACTGTAAGGACGAGGCTGCAAGCGATGTTTTCGAATATGCAGGCAAAACCTTTGCGGTGCGCTACGATAAATACCAGGAGGAGAGCGGCGATGATACCGGCATCCTCATGATAATTCAGGACATAACGGAGAGACAAAAGCTCGAAAACATGCAGATGGACTTCGTGGCAAACGTTTCTCACGAGCTTAAGACACCGCTTACTACAATAAAGAGCTATACCGAAACGATGCTTGACGGCATGGTCGAGGATCCTGCAACTCAGCAGCAGTTCCTCGGCATAATAGATACCGAGGCGGATCGAATGAACCGTCTGGTAAAGGAGCTTCTGCAGCTCTCCCGTATGGAAAACAAGCAGGAGCAGTGGAGCATGAAAGAGATGAACCTCCTTCCTCTCCTCGAAAATGCCGTGAAAAAGGTGGAGCTCACTGCGACCACAAAGAATCAGCAGCTTAACCTGCTTTTCAATGCGGAGGAGAGATTGCCGATTGTTGCGGACCGCGACAAGATCGAGCAGGTGGTGCTCAATATTCTTTCAAATTCTATCAAGTACACACAGGAGGGCGGCCGAATCGACGTGGATGCTCTGCGTCGTGACCGCAATGTGTTTATAATCGTGGCTGACAACGGTATAGGAATACCGGAGGACGAGCTGGGGAGAGTTTTCGAACGCTTTTTCCGCGTGGACAAGGCTCGCAGCCGCGCAATGGGCGGCACGGGACTTGGGCTGTCCATATCAAAGCAAATCGTCGAAGAGCACGGGGGCAGTATTGAAATAGAATCAAAGGAGGGCCGCGGCACAAAGGTGACAATCTCACTGCCGCTCGCACCGTCTGCCATCCGCGGAGAACGACTTGCAGATTGATGAGGTGTTTTAGTGTTTAAACGAAAACCAAGCAGAAGCAGACAACACAGGCGCGAACAGAAGGTTATAAACCTTGAGGACGCGCGTCGTGAGCGTCTGAAAAAGCGTGAAGAGCGCGCTCAAAGGGAAGAGGAAAAGCGTCGCCGCGAGGAAGAACGCCAGCTCTCCGCAAGGCAGCGCAAACAGAGAAGGAACAGGGCACTAATCTATTTCTTCGGAATCCTTGTGATAGTTGCGATTTTGTTCGGTTCCGCCTGGAAAATCTTCTCGCTGGAGGCGCAAAAGTCAAAGCTCGAGGCCGAAAACAAGCAGCTCATGGAGCAGCGAGACGATCTGCAGGAAGAACTCAAAAACGTGAACGATCCGGAATATGTGGAGCACCAGGCACGTGAACAGCTCAGCCTGATAAAGCCGGGCGAGACGCTGTATGTGCTGCCGCCGCGGCCGGACAAAGAAAACGAAGACGAGGGCTCGGATAAATAATGAAAATAAAAGAGATAATTGTGGTAGAGGGACGCGATGATACCGCTGCAATTAACCGCGCGGTCGATGCGCAGACCATCGAAACCCACGGCTACGGAATCCGCAGGGAAACCTGGGAGCTCATCGACAGAGCTTACTCGGATCCGGAGCTTGGAATCATCATATTTACCGATCCCGACCACGCGGGAAACGAAATACGCCGCCGCGTGCGGGAACGCTGTCCGGGCGCAAAGGAAGCTTTTCTGACAAAGGCGGACGCGAGCAGGGACGGCGATATAGGAATTGAAAATGCAACGCCTGAGGCCATAAGGGCCGCACTTTCAAAGGTGGCGAAGGCAGTGGAGATGGCGGAGACGGCGAATGCTACTCCCGGAGGAGTAGCGGCAGGCCGACCGGAATTCTCCAAGGAAGATCTCATAAAGGCGGGACTTTCGGGAGCACCGGATTCCGCGGAAAGGCGCGAGGCTCTGGGCAAGGCGCTCGGTATAGGCACCGGAAACAGCGGCGCATTTTTAAAGAAGCTAAACTACTTTGGCATCACCAGGGAGGCATTCAATGAAGCTTTACTCGGCATCGACAATAAGAGAGCTTGAGGCAAGACACGACTTTCATCTTTCAAAGAGCCTCGGGCAAAATTTTTTGACCGACAAGGGCATAATTGACCAAATAATTGAGGGCGCGGAAATTAGCGAGGACGATCTTGTTATCGAAATCGGACCGGGCATCGGCGTTCTAACCGTAGAGGCTGCGCAGCGCGCAAAGCGTGTCGTAGCCGTAGAAATCGACCAAAGCCTGATTCCTATATTAAAGGAAACGCTGGCCGAGTTTGATAATGTGGAAATTGTAAACCGCGATATCTTAAAAACCGACATAAACGCCCTGATTGAAGAGCATGGCGAGGGGATTAAGGGCGTAAAAATAATAGGAAATCTGCCGTATTACATCACAACTCCGATTGTTATGAAGATACTTGAGGACGGTGTGCGTGCAGACAGCATCATCGTAATGATGCAAAAAGAAGTGGCGGACAGAATCAAGTCAAAGCCGTCAAAGAAGACCTACGGAGCGCTTTCGGTGGCGGTGCAGTACTACTGCACGGCGGAGGCGATAGTTGATGTGCCAAGGAGTGTATTCGTGCCTCAGCCAAACGTAGACTCGACGGTTTTGAAGCTGATCGTCAGACCGGAACGACCGGTAGAGCTTATTGATGAAAAAATATTTTTTGAAACCGTAAAGGGAGGCTTTGGACAGCGCAGAAAGACGCTTTCAAATGCCCTTTCGGGAGTGTGTGGGATGGACAAAACCGCAGCGGCACAGGTGCTCGCGGCGGCAGAGATAGATCCGATTCGCAGGGCAGAGACGCTTGACCTTAATGAGTTCGCGCGCCTGGCGAATGAGGTGGCAAAATGGAAAGACTCAAAAAAATAGCAAAAACAGATCTTGGAAAAACTTTAATAACAATAATACTGCTTTCTTTTGCAATCAATTTTGTGATTGAAACCGTTTCGAGAAAGGGACTTGGTGCAGGGCTTTCTTATCTGACAGGTCAGCCGCTTGTGTTCCTTTATAACATGCTCATCATCCTGTCTACGCTGTCAATTGCAATCTTGGTAAAGCGCAGACTCTTCGTCTACATCGTGGTGGGCGGCACATGGCTCGGAATAGGTATCGCAAACGGTGTCATTCTGTCAAACCGTATGACTCCGTTTACCACAAAGGATTTGCAGGTACTCGAGGACGGACTTTCAATCGTTCCGAATTACCTTTCGACAAAGGAAATCATAATGGTCTGCATTGCAATCGTTTTGGCGGTTGCACTGCTCGTTTTCATATTCATAAAGGGACCGCGCCGCAAGGAAAAGATGCATGTAAAGAGCTATCTTGCATCCTTTGCAATTATCCTTTTGCTGATGGCGGGATCCTCGGGACTTGCCATAAAAACGGGCGTTGTGGAGACCTTCTTTGGTAACCTGGCGTATGCATATCGGGATTTCGGATTCCCTTACTGTTTTATAAACACATGGGTGAACACCGGCGTCAACAGGCCTTACGGCTATAGCGAGGCCGCCGTTAAGGGCATCTTCGCAGAAGGCGAGCTCGGTCCTGAGGGCATATACATTCCGGAAGTCACGGACACAGACGACAAGTATCCAAACATCATAGTCGTGCAGCTCGAATCCTTCATCGACCCGCAGATGGTGAAAACCATCACCTGCTCGGAGGATCCGGTGCCGAACTGGCGCAAGCTGATGGCAGAATGCTCCTCCGGCTACTTCACCGCACCGGCGGTGGGTGCAGGCACGGCAAATACGGAGTTTGAAGTGCTTTCCGGCATGAGCGTAAAGTTCTTCGGTCCGGGAGAATATCCTTACAAATCGATTCTTAGGGAAGAGCCTTGCGAAACGGTAGCATATATCCTGAAGAATATGGGCTTTAAGACCCATGCGATACACAATCACAGAGGTGCGTTCTACGGGCGTAACCAGGTTTATCCGAACCTCGGCTTTGAGACCTTTACATCCATAGAATACATGAATCACGTTGTAAAAACTCCAAAAAACTGGGCAAAGGACCAGGTGCTGACGGAGCAGATTTTCTCCGCGCTTGAGGCTGATGCGGAGCGCGATTTTGTTTTCACGGTATCCGTGCAGGGTCACGGAAAATATCCGACCGAGCAGGTTTTTGAGACACCGGTTATTGACATTACCGCGCCGGACGAGGAATCATACTATCAGTACGTTTACTATGTAAACGAGATTCACGAGATGGACAAATGGCTCGGAGAGCTCACAGCGGCGCTTTCCAAGTTCCCGGAGCCGGTTATTCTGGTGCTCTACGGCGACCACATACCTGCCCTTGAAATGGAGGCAGAGGATATGGAAAGCGGCGATCTTTACAACACCCAGTATCTTATCTGGGCGAACTACCGCTTAAAGGCAGAGGACAAGGATCTCCACGCTTACCAGCTGATGCCGGAGGTGTTCAACCGCCTCGGAATTCACAACGGAACCCTGATGCTCTATCACCAGAACCACTCCGGTGATGAAGACTATCTCAAGAACTTGAAGATGCTCGAATACGATATGCTCTACGGCAAGCGTTACGTCTACGGCGGCAACACACCTTTTGAAAAGGTCGACATGAAGATGGGCATTCGCCCAATCAAGATTGAAGAGGTTGTTCAGATCGGCGAGAATTACTATATCAAGGGAGAGAACTTCACCCAGTACAGCAAGATTTCCTTGGATGGCGAAATCCTCGACACCATTTACCTCGGACCGACGGTTCTGGGGCTCCTTGAAGAGGTGGACCCTGAGGATGTAAGCCGCATGAAGATATCACAGGTAGAAAAGTACAACGAAATCCTGTCAACGACGGAGTAAAGAAATCCTGCCGGCGGCGGAGTAAAGAAATCATGCCGGCGGCGGAGTAAAGAAATCATGCCGGCGGCGGAGTAAAACAAGCCTTCCCCTCGAGGGGAAGGTGGCACGACAGTGCCGGATGAGGTGTTCTATGACTAAAGAAAATGGGGGCCCTACCCTGCACACCGAAAGACTTACACTTATGCCTTGGGAAGCTACCGAAGAAATGGCGATAGCCCTCTACGAGTATGCCAAAAACAAGGAGGTTGGCCCCGCTGCAGGCTGGAAGCCGCACGAGGACCCGGCTGAGTCACTGGATATAATCAAGGACATTTTCCTTCCAACGGGAGCCTTTGCGATTAAATGGAACGAAACAGGGGAAATAATAGGCTCCATCGGACTCGACAAGGACATCCGCAGACAGGATGTGAAAAGCCGCGAACTCGGCTATTCTCTTGCGCGCAAATGCTGGGGAATGGGTATGATGACCGAGGCCGCACGCGAGGTAATTCGCTACGGCTTTGAGGAGCTCGACCTTGAAATAATCAGCATTGCAATCTATCCGAAAAATGAGCGCAGCCGCAGTGTGGCGCGAAAGCTCGGCTTCAAGCTCGAGGGGACGCTTCGCATGGGCTGCCGCGGCTACGACGGCGAGCTTCGCGACCTCATGGTAGGCTCGATTACCGCTGATGAATGGCGGAGCAAATAAAAATTGCATAAAAATCCACAATGGGGCGTATTCCCTTGTGGATTTGTTTTTTTATGGTTGAAAAGGTTTTTAGACTATGGTATAAAGATAAGTGGGTATATATTGGGAAAGGAGGACGCAAAAATGGAACCACTTATCAAAGTGCGCAATATCAGAAAAATTTACAGAATGGGAGAAGAGCGCGTTATCGCCTTGGATGATATCAGTTTGGATATTTTCCGAGGGGATATTGTTTGTTTTTTGGGAACCCCCGGCAGCGGAAAGTCTACCTTCCTGAACATGGTCGCAGGTCTTGAAAAGCCGACGCGCGGAGAGATTTATATCGGCGGCGTGCCGATTCACAAGCTAAACGAAGAGCAGATTACGCTCTTCAGGCAGAAAAACATAGGCTTTATCTTCCAGGCGTATCATCTGATGCCGATGCTTACGGCAGAGGAAAACGTGATGATGCCGCTCATTTTCCGAAATGTCCCAAACAAAGAGCGAAAACGACTGGCACACGAGGCGCTTGAGCAGGTTGGGCTTAAGGGCTACGAAAAGCGAAAGCCGACGCAGATGTCCGGCGGTCAGCAGCAGAGAGTCGGTATTGCAAGAGCCCTTGTGGGAAGTCCGAAAATCATATTCGCGGACGAGCCTACGGGAAACCTTGACAGTAACACGACCAAAGAGGTCATGGAGCTCATCATAAGAGAGGTCAAGGAAAAGGGTCAGACTCTTATCATAGTAACTCACGACCGCAGTATCGCGGAATATGCGACAAAAATAGTAACGATACAGGATGGAAATATCATTTCCATACAGGATAAAGAGAGACCTGCCGAAGAAGCGCAGGCCAAATAAAGAGAGGTATACGAAATGGAGAATCAAAAGAAGATATCACGCATAGCGGCGAGAATCGGAGCGATGGCTCTTGCGGCGGCAATTGCTCTTACCGGAGCATTTGCAGATTTTGCAAGTCCGGCACGTACATTCGGCCCTGAGTCCGTTTACGGCGATACAATCGCGGCGAATGCTTTGGAAATTAAAAAGGACAGCCCACAGAGGGTGGTGCAGGGTGCGGGCGAAGAGTTCGGACTTACCGTAACAAACAAGAGCCAGCAGGAAATATCCTATAGCGAAGCTGTCATAAACATTGACGATACGGCAAATCGCTTCAATATTTCCGTAAGCCCGACAGGCCAGGTTACATTAAAGCCGGGTGAGCAGTCTCACATCGCATTTAAAATCACGGCTCGCAAAAATGTAACGGCAAAGAATTATCAGTATTACATCACCTTAAAAAAGGACGGCGAGGTTGTATACACTTCACAGTACCTTGAGTTCACAATCGCCGAGGCATCGAGCACCAGCAAATACGCTCAGTACTTTGACGGCGCGGAAATCAGTGCATCCATCATACCCGAGGATGCTCTTTATGCCGGTGACAACAATGTTCTCAGCATTGATGTTTACAATGCCAGCATGAACATCCTAAGGAACTGTCAGGTAACCGTAAAGCTGCCTGAGGGTACAACAATAAAGAACGGATCAAACACTGTAAACGTGGGCTATATCGATCCACTCAGCACAGCAAACTGCTCCTTCAAAATCAGCGTGGATTCAAAGGCTGAAACCGGCAGCAAGGAGTTCGTCATCGAGCTCAAAGCCGCTGCCAGAATTCGCGAGAGCAGCTCTTATTCCGATGATGTGAGCTACACCGACAAGGACTACTCCACATCAAAAACCTTTTACTACTATGTAAACGCAAAGGAAAAGAAGGATGACGATCCTTTAGGCTCCGAGGCGAACCCTCGCCTTATGGTGCAGAACTATTCTGCGGGCAGCGCTGTTGCGGCAGGCTCAACCACAAATCTTTCCCTGGACATAGTAAACACTTCACAGAAGACACTTTACAATGTTAAGGTTTCCGTTTCCGGCGACGGCACATTCGTTCCGGTCGGCACCAGCAACTCCTACTTCATCGATAAGATTGGGGCGGGCGAGTCAAAGCGCCACACCATGACTCTGCGCTGCGACCGCGACACAGAGCCGGGAGCAAAGGGCCTGACTGTCCACATGGACTACGAGGACAGCAAGGGAGGCACCTTTAACAGTGAAGATACCATTTCCATCAAGGTAACCCAGCCGAGCAAGCTTGTCATCGGACAGCTGACTCTGCCTATGGACCCATATGCGGGTGAAGAGGCATGCGTTGAGCTTACCTTCTACAACATGGGAAAGAACGCTATCTCAAACCTCATGGTCAGCGTTGACGGTAATTTTGCCCAGAATCAGAACAACGGCGATTTCGTCGGCAACATGGCAGCAGGTACAGATGAAAACTATGCGTGCTATATCGTGCCGATGGAAGTAGGCGCAGTAGAGGGCGTAATCTCACTTCAGTACGATGATGCAGAGGGCAACACCGTTGTTGAAGAGGTGCCTTTCAGCTTTGAGGCCCTTGAATTTGTTCCGGATGATTCGGAATGGGAAGAAGAGCCTGTAGACGAGGGCACACAGATTCCTTGGAAGGCAATTATCATCCTCGCGGTAATCGTTCTTGCGGTTGCAGGAGCGCTGATTTTCCGCAAGATTCGCAGAAAAAAGCTTGAGCAGAAGCTCGCCATTGAGGATGCAGAATACGAAATAGATAAAGCTCCGCAGGAAGAAAAGAAATAGCCGGAGGTAGAAATGAACGTTAGAGATTTAATCGGACTCTGCGTGAAGAACCTCCTGAGGCGGCGTACCCGTTCGGTGCTTGCGATAGTCGGCGTTGTAGTCGGCACATGCGCGGTTGTGCTGATGCTGTCCGTCGGTTTCGGACTGACGGCGTCTTATCAGGCACAAATAGAGAGCTACGGAAACCTGCACATGATAAACATGTACAATTACGGTGGCGGTGGCGGCATGGGTTCGGAGAACCAAAAGGGTGTCATCAGCGACAAATCTTTGGCAGAGATTGAAAAAATAGAGGGCGTCACGGTGGCGGCTCCGATAGAAAGCATGAGCATGACCATCGGTGCGGACAAATATATCACCAGTGTCGAGGTAAAGGGCATAGACCCGACCGTGCTGGAAAAATTCAAGTACAATCTGCAGGATGGCCGCATGCTTGCGTCAAACGACAAGGATGTCCTCCTGTTTGGCGCATGGGTGCCGGAATGGTTCTACAATCCGCAGAGCAAAAACTGGGACTCCAAAAAGGTCAACGTAATGCGCGAGGACCTCGTGATGACGGCAGACTGGTATTACGGACGCAAGGACAATGAAAGACCAAAGGATGCGGCGGAATATCCGCTCTACGAAATCAAGGCCTGCGGCGTTTTGGAAGAGACAAACGACGATTCGGACTATTGCGTTTACATGAATATAAATCGCGTTGAGGCGATTAAAAAGGAAACAGCAAAGGTCGAAAAGACAAGGGTTGAGCCGCAGAAAAAGGACGGCAAGACCTATGAAGAGGCTCTTGTATATGTAGAGGACCTCAAATATGTTGAAGAGGTCAACAAGAAACTGAAGGACGACGGCTATCAGACAAACAGCCCGATTGACTGGCTGCAGGCGATGAAGGAGACCTCCGCCATGATTCAGAAAATCCTTGGCGGTATCGGCGGCATTTCGCTGATCGTTGCAGCGCTTTCCATCACCAATACCATGGTAATGTCGGTCTACGAGCGAACGCGCGAAATCGGTGTAATGAAGGTAATCGGCGCGAACCTCAAGGACATCCGCAGGCTCTTCCTAGTGGAAGCCGGCCTTATCGGATTCGTGGGCGGTGTGATAGGCGTAGTGGTTTCGCTGCTCCTCTCGCTTCTCATGAACACCGTGCTCTTCGACATACTGCAGTCGGCGCTCGGCTCACTGGGCGGCGGCTACGGTACGACAATTTCGGTCGTTCCGCTGTGGCTGGTGTTTGCGGCAATCGCATTTGCCACACTTATCGGCGTGGTAGCGGGCTACTCACCTGCAAACCGTGCGATGAAGCTCTCAGCGCTTGAGTCACTGAAAAATGAATAAATAATAGACAAAGTTTCCTCCCGTGAAACAAAGGGTAAATTTGTTTCGCGGGAGAGTGTTTTTTTGCAAAAAACTATTTAAATACATTTAGTTTTGTATTATTATAGAAAGGTAGGTGGCTTTTTAAAGCCCACGTAGTTTTGGTAGGATTCAATCGTTATATCAATATGAAGCTCAAGGAAAGGAAATAGTAATGAAAAAACTTTTAACCGGTAATGAAGCTTTAGCACGTGGAGCTTGGGAGGCAGGTGTGCACTTCGCATCCGCTTATCCCGGAACACCGTCCACAGAAATTCTGGAAAACATGACCACTTACAAGGAAGTAATTTCCGAGTGGGCACCTAACGAAAAGGTTGCACTTGAAGCAGCTGTAGGCGCAGCTATCGCAGGCGGCAGATCTATGGCGTCAATGAAGCACGTTGGTCTCAATGTAGCAGCAGACCCGCTCTTCACATTCGTATATCAGGGCGTAAACGGCGGCTGCGTAGTAATTACAGCAGACGAGCCGGGACAGCACTCATCCCAGAACGAACAGGACAACAGAAACTATGCAATCGCTGCAAAAATGCCAATGATGGAGCCTTCCACTTCCCAGGAAGCAAAGGACTTCATGATGGAAGCTTTCGAAGTATCCGAGAAGTTCGATATCCCTGTACTCATGAGAATGACTACAAGAGGATGCCACTCCAAGGGTATCGTTGAATGCGGCGACCGTAAAGAAGTTCCTATCAAGGAATACCACAAGGACGTTACAAAGTATGTAACTGTACCTGCAAACGCAAAGAAAATGAGAATAAAGCTTGAAGACAAGCTCGCAGGCCTCCTCGAGTACTC
>JAEEGU010000010.1 GCA_016280485.1 Bacillota bacterium
AGCAAGTTCCCTCGCGCTTATCTGCGGCTCGTCCAAGATTTTCTTAAGCACAAAGTCCTGAACGTTCGTTATTCCCCAGCCAAAAGGATAGCTCGCGCTGCCCATTCCCGCCTGCGTTACACCGTCTGAAAAGAAGACAAGCCTGTCGCCCGGCCGAGCCTCGTACTGCGAATAATGAAGCTGCGCCTCGACTTTGGGAGCTGTCGATTTGTCGCGTCTTTCGAACGACGAAATATCTTTTATAGGGTCAAGGATAGTCTGCTCGCGCACAAGTATATAAGGCGGATTGTCATACTCAACGATCCTGATTGTCGAATTAGGCTCTATATCGACAAGCGTGAACGTAGCGTAGCTTATTCCCCTTTCCTGACAGACAGGCAGCGTATTCATGATGATTTCGGCGGCGCGTTTAATCGGGATGTCGGACGCGACGAACCGGGTCGCCATCGTTGCTGTCAGCGTTGCAAGAACGCCGGCTTTTATGCCCGAACCGAGCCCGTCAGAAAGCGTTGTGATGACGCGTCCGTCCGTAGAGTTTTTTTGAGAAAGGAACACATCGCCGGGCGCGCCCTGTTTGTGCTTGCAAACCTGATAATGAGCCACTTCTATAAACGGCTTGTCATTGTTCATCTTCATCCTCGGAGAATGATTCAATAATCGAGTTAAGTATAGCTTCCGATTCTGCGGCGTTTTCGCCGAGCAGGAATGCAATCTGCTGAACGACAGACAAGTTTTTGTCGATGACTTTCTTTGCCTGGCTTATGATTCTGTGCTTCTGTACCTGAGGAGCCGTAACGTCCTCTATTACTCCGCCCGCAATCGACTCTTTTTCGATGGAGAAAACGGAGACATGGAAAATCCGCTTTCCCTCGCGCACGTCGCGGTCTATTACATCCGGCCCGTCCGTTGAAATAACGTCAGAGAAGAAACGCGCGAAACCGGCAATCTTGTCCAAATCCGCGCCTTCCATACCGGGCTTGATCTCGTACATTTTAAGAACGTCCGCGCCCATAAGCCGCGCGAAATTTTCGTTGCACTCAACGATTTTAAGGTTTTTGTCCGCAATGACAACGCCGCCCGGAATCGCCTTGATAAGACCGTTCGCCTTTTTCTGCGCAAGCTTCCTCATATAAGAGACGCACATCGTCTTTTCAGCACGGTTGTCAAGCATCGCTTCCGCGAAAGCCCGGCAAGTGTCGTAGCCACAGCTCGCGCAGTTCACTTCATCAATTGCGGAATATTTTCCTACCGTGCGCAGGGCTTCTCGTATCTCTTCGTCCGTGTGCTTGGCTTTCGGAATCGCCTCAACAGGCAGGGTATCCCCGATATCAGGCTTTTCGCCAAGGAGCGCATCCGGCAGAGTTTTTTCCATTTTGTCGGCGTACTGCATAAGCTGCACATGCCTTAACGCGGCGGCGGACTTCCGCTCGGTGACAGGACCATTTATACAGCCGCCACGGCACGCAAGAAGCTCAATGAAAAGAGGCTCCGTCAAATCGTTGATATTCAGGTCCTCAAGGGCTTCCTTAATCTGCCGGATGCCGGAGACAGACATTGATCTGACAGGGTTTCCGTAGTTGCGCACGGACGCGATCATTCCGCCGTCTACCGGATAAAGCGCACCCTGCGCAGCGTTCTGCGGGATAAAAGTGTCGTTTTCGGATGTATTGCAGTCTGAAGGGGAAATTCCTTCGGCTTCCAACCATTTCCGCAAATTCTCGAAAGTAACGGCAGCATCGATTTCAGGGAAAGAATCCGCCTCGCTTTTCTTTGCTATACATGGACCTATAAAGATTACACAAGTGTCTTCACCGTATGTTTTCTTTAAATATCGCGCATGAGCAAGAAGCGGGGATGCGCAGTCCGTTATATAAGGAGCATAGCTGCTCATATATTGTTTTATGAAATTCACGACGGACGGACATGCCGACGAAAGGAAAAGCTTCTGACAGTTTTCCTTGTTGCTTTCATTTTTAAAAACTTCCGAAAGATGTGCCGAGACGAAATCTGCGCCAAGAGCCGTTTCCGAAACGCCCCAGAACCCAAGCTTTTTCAGTGCGGCAACAACCTGCTCCGGCTTGTACTCCGGGAACTCCGACGCGAAAGAAGGTGCCAAAGAAGCAATGACGCGCTTTTTCAGTTTCATGAGCTGCCGGGCTTTTGGAACATCGTTTCGCACATGCTTTGCTTTTGCGGGACAGTTGATTACGCAGTTGCCGCACATAATGCACAGCTCCGAGACAACAGCCGCATGACCGTCCTCCACCCGGATAGCTTTCACCGGACACTGCCTTACACATTTGTAGCAGTCCTGGCACTCAGTTTGTTCCGTATATATAGGATACAGAAATTTCATTCAGACTTCTCCTGTAAAAGCTCATGCTGCAACAAATCTATAAGTCCTTCTGAATAAACATGTGAAAACAATTTGTCATCAATGCGTAAGTTAGGTCCGTTCTTGCACTCACCTTCGCACAAGCATCCGCGTACCTGAACCGAATCGGTCAAGTTGTTTTCTTCTATAAACTTCTGAACTATCTGGGTGTTCGTCGAATTGCCTCTGCTGAAGCAGGAACTGCCCATACACACTGTTATTGTCTTCACGTGATACCCCTTGAAAAGTATTCTATATTTTTTTACCGAAATAAGCAATACGTAAAATTTTCAAAAAACGTATTGACACTTTTTTCTCATTCGGCTATATTCATCATGTCCAAGGGCGAGAGTGGTGAAATTGGCAGACACGCTAGACTTAGGATCTAGTGCCCAAGGCGTGAGGGTTCAAATCCCTTCTCTCGCATAGCTTTCATGCCATGCGAATTAGCAGCTTTGCTGATAGTATACGGATTGTCATTCGTATAAGTTCTTGCGGGAATAGCTCAGTGGTAGAGCGCCACCTTGCCAAGGTGGATGTCGCGGGTCCGACTCCCGTTTCCCGCTCTAGGCGAAAGCGATTCGGAG
>JAEEGU010000091.1 GCA_016280485.1 Bacillota bacterium
AGAGTTGTAAGGGACAAGGACATGAACGCCGTGCATCCTTACGGCATTGACCTCATGCGAGATCTCAACATCACCATCGTTGCGTCACAGATGGAGCTCGAAATGGAAGAGGAAGAGCAGAAAAAGATTATAGTTTAAGTGTTTTAAGGAGAAAAAAATGCAGGAAAGCAGATTTTCAAACGCCTTTTCGCTTACGGACGAAATCGCTGAAATAATCAGGGAAAGAATACTCAAGGGTGAGTACAAAATCGGAGAAAAAATCAAGGAAAATCAGCTGGCAACAGAGCTCAGAGTCAGCCGCACCCCTATAAGAGAAGCCTTTAAGCAGCTCGAGGAGGAGGGCCTGATGGAATACATTCCAAACCGCGGCTGCTTCGCAAGAGGCTTTACAAAGCAGGACATGTCGGACATTTACTCGGTGCGCAAGGCGCTCGAACAGCTTGCTGTTGAATGGGCGGTCGAAAGAATTACCGAAGAGGAGCTCGACCAGCTCAAAAGCCAGATTGACCTAATGGAGTTCTATACAAAGCGTCAGGATACAAAGAAGGTGCTGGAGCTCAACAACGAGTTCCACCAGACCATCTACGGCTCCACACGCAGCAGATTCCTCGCTCAGATTTTGCGGTCCTATCAGGACTATGTAAATCAGGCGAGAAAGGCAACAGTATACGGCGAAGACAACCTGCGCAGCATATTAAACGAGCATCGCAATATCATGAATGCAATCATTGAAAGAGATGCCGAAAAGGCTGTAAAGCTCACAGGACTGCATCTGGACAAATCGAGAGCTCGTGCAGAGGACCGCTGGAACATTAAGTAGCAACTAATGGGGGGCAGCAGCTGTCCCTCAATTTTTATGAGGCATCAATGAGAATCAGAATTACACCACATCCGCTAAGCGGTGAAATCAGAGTAATTTCATCAAAGTCGGCTACGCACAGGGAGCTCATCTGCGCAGCGCTTTCGCAGCGTAAGAGCAAGGTGGCCTGTACCGCCATTTCAGACGATATCCACGCCACGATTGAGTGCCTGGAAGCCCTCGGCGCCAAGATAAACGACGCGGACGGCTACATTTCCGTCCAGCCGATAGACAGAAGTAATATGCCGGTGAGACCGAAAATGAACACCGGAGCCAGCGGCACGACGCTCCGCTTTATGGTGCCGATTATTTCGGCACTCGGCTGCGGAGCCGAAATCCACATGGAGGAGGGCTTGTCGCACAGACCGATGCAGCCGCTCTTAAACACGCTTTCGGAGCACGGCGGCTCCTACAGATGGGCGGAGCAGACTGTCTTAATCGTAAATCCGGGCCCCGGCCTGACGGGCGGTGAGTTCGTGATTCCGGGCGACCAGACCAGCCAGTTCATCAGTGGACTGATGTTTGCGCTGCCTCTTATTTCCTATAGAGAAGACGAGCCGTACATAACGGTGCTTGGGACGTTTGAATCCCGCGGCTATGTCGAGATGACACGCAGCGTGCTTGCGAGAGCCGGTATAGATATGGGTATCAGCGCGCGTGCGCACGGATGTCTTCAGATCCGCTTCCAGAGCGAGGAACGCTTCAGGCGCTACGATGTGCCGGAGAGGCTCGAGACCGAAGGCGACTGGTCGAATGCCGCATTCTGGATTGTGGCAAGCATCCTTTCGGGCGGCGAAACCATAAGGGTAGAGGGTCTCAGCGAGGAGAGCAAGCAGGGAGACGCCTGCATAGAGAGAATGGCAAGAGAGGTCAGCTCACCTGCGCGCGGAGATGCGCGAATCGTGGATATCAGAAATATCCCGGATTTGATGCCTGTGCTCGCGGTGCTCGCATCCTGCAACAGATGTGAAACTCTGTTTACGGGTGGCAGCCGCCTGCGCATAAAGGAGACGGACAGACTGAAGACCACCTCCGCGATGCTTGAGAACTTCGGTATTGACGTCGAGGCAACAGAGGAAAACTTAAAGGTAAAAGCCCTGGGCAAACGCCTCAAAGGCAATTGCACAATAGATTCGTTCCACGACCACAGAATCGCCATGAGTGCCGCAATCGGCGCCATCGCAGCGGACGGCCCTGTAATAGTGGAAAATGCGGAGGCTGTGGCAAAGTCCTACCCGAACTTCTGGGAAGACTACGCGGCTCTCGGCGGGCAGATAGAGTTTATTTAGAAGGTAACAGCATGATCAACACCTACGGCGACAATTTCAAAATACGGATTTTCGGTGAATCCCATGCGCCGGAGATAGGGGTTGAAATCGAGGGCCTTAAAGCGGGCACAAGCTTTGATTTTGGAAAGCTTTGCGAATTCCTAAAAAGGCGTGCGCCGGGCAGGGATGAAAATTCAACCGGTCGTAGGGAGGAGGACGTACCCTTAATAAAGAGCGGTGCGAAACTCTCACAAAAAAATTTCGATGATAGAGTTTTATATGAATGCACGGGGGAGAAGCTCCTTGCCGTGATAGAAAACAAAGACATAAAAAGCGGCGACTACGCCGGTTTCAGGAATGTTCCCCGTCCGGGCCATGCGGATTATCCGGCGATGGTGCGCAGTGGAAGCGATGAGGCTCCGCTTGGTGGCGGACCTTATTCCGGCAGAATGACGGCGCCTCTTTGCATAGCAGGCGGCATAGCACTGCAGCTCCTTTCAGAGCAGGGCATCAGCATAAGCGCAGAGGCTGTGCGAATCGGCGGCGAGACAGAGCCGGAGGCAATGAAGGCTGCGATAGCGTGTGCAAAGGCAGACGGTGACAGCGTGGGCGGCGTGATTGCCTGCACTGTAGCGGGCATGCCTGTTGGCATAGGCGAGCCGATGTTTCAGGGCATTGAAAATAAAATCGCTCAGGCGGTGTTTGGCATACCGGCCGTAAAGGGTATAGAATTCGGAGAGGGCTTTAATGCGGCGGAGCTTCGCGGCAGTGAGAACAATGACGAGTATTACTTCTGCGGGTCCGGCAGGGCACCTGAAAGCGTTTCGGCAAAAACCAACCACGCGGGCGGTATTCTCGGTGGAATGAGCTTTGGCATGCCGATCGAGCTTAGGGTTGCCGTAAAGCCTACTCCTTCCATCGCAAAGCCTCAAAATAGCGTAAATCTTAGGTCTTATAAAGAGGAGACGCTTAGCGTAACGGGCAGACACGATCCGTGCATAGTGCCGCGGGCGGTGCCGTGCGTGGAGGCAGCGGTGGCAATTGCGCTGTACGATTTGATTCTTATATATAAAGAGGGTAAAAATGGCAAATAAAATGACGAGAGAAGAATTAAGAAAAAGAATAGATACGCTGGATTCGCAGCTGGTGATGCTGTTTGCGGCACGTATGGAGCTTTGCAAGCAGCTTGCCGTGGCGAAAAAGGAGCTGGGGCTACCTGTAGAGGACAAGCAGAGAGAAGAGGACAAGCTCTCGGAGCTTCGCAAAATGGTGGGCGAGGATAAGGACCTGCATCACTATATCGAGGAGCTCTACGGCAAAATCTTCGAGCTCAGCAAGGAGTATCAGACAGCCGTTCAGGTCAGCATAGGCGAGCTTTTAACGGCGGCTGCGAAAAAGGCTGAGGAGCTTGAAAATCAGAGAACCACAGGCATAAAGTTCGGCCTTGTGGGCGGGCACCTGGAGCACAGCCTGTCGCCGAAAATGCACCATAAGATTGCGGAAAGCCTCGGAATCGAGTACGAATACGAGCTCTACGAGGTAGAGGCCTGGGACCTTGAAAAGTTCATGGACGAGACCGACCTCGATGCGTTTAACGTAACCATTCCGCACAAAAAAGAAATTATGAAATACTGCTCGGTTATATCCGATCAGGCAAAGCGCATAGGCGCGGTGAACACGGTTGTGCGCGAGGCTGACGGCTGGCACGGCTACAACACCGACTATGCGGGCTTCAAATATATCGTGGACAAGAGCGGCTACGACGTCAAGGGTGTAAGGGCAACGGTTCTGGGAGCCGGCGGCGCTTCGGCTACGGCCCAGACTGTTCTGCGTGACATGGGCGCAAGAGAAGTGGCACAGATGACGCACGCAGACCTGACATGGCTCGAGGAGCTTTCGCAGCAGGGACGAGACATGGAAATCGCGGGAATCGATGCGGTTGCGGGAGCG
This sequence comes from Bacillota bacterium, assembly GCA_016280485.1. Taxonomy (GTDB): domain Bacteria; phylum Bacillota; class Clostridia; order Peptostreptococcales; family Anaerovoracaceae; genus UBA3871. Next base: position 4,078 of record JAEEGU010000091.1, read on the forward strand.
CAGCTTGTGGTAAACACCACACCTGTTGGAATGTATCCGCATGCAGGCGAGTATCCAATCGACCTTTCAAATATCTGGAGAGTTGATGCGGTTATCGACGTAATATATAACCCGGCAAGGACCACGCTCATGATGGATGCGGAGGATCGCGACAAGATCGTCATGGGAGGCATGGGCATGCTCGTGGTACAGGCAATCGAGAGCCTGAAAATCTGCTTCGGCAAGGCCGGCAAGGGAAATCTCGACATGACAGCGATTTCAAAAGAGCTGGACGGCATGAGAGATGACCTTATCGAAAGCCTTGAAAAGGAACAGGAAAACGTAGTGCTTATCGGTATGCCGGGAAGCGGTAAGAGCACGGTAGGAAAGCTGGTTGCCGATGCTACGGGAAAGACCTTTATCGATACCGACGAGGAAATCGAGAAAAGAGAGGGTAAGACCATTCCTGAAATCTTTGAAAGCGTGGGCGAGGCGGGCTTTAGAGAAATGGAGAGAAATCTCCTTGCGGAGCTTGGCCAGAAGAGCGGACAGGTCATTGCGACAGGCGGCGGCTGTGTAACGATTCCGGAGAATTACAGATCGCTCCACCAGAATGGGCGAATCATCTGGATACAGCGCAGACTCGAGGATTTGGAAACAAAAGGTAGACCTATATCCGAATCGCGGCCTTTATCGGATATTTACGAGGAAAGAAAAGAAATGTACGAGAACTTCGCAGATTTTGCAATCGACGGTGATATCGGTGAAGAGATGGCATTTCGTAATGTGATGGGGGCAATCTCCAAATGAGAATCTTGGTAATAAACGGACCGAACATAAACATGCTCGGCATCAGGGAGCCTGAGGTTTACGGCAGTAAGACCTACGATGAGCTTGTCGAGTACATAAAGGCGGCGGCACGCGAGCTTTCCTTGGAGGTGGAAATCTTCCAGTCAAACAGCGAGGGCGCAATCGTTGACCGTATTCAGGAGGCTTACGGAAAATTTGACGGCATTGTTATAAATGCGGCGGCCTATACGCACACCTCAATAGCCATCTTGGATGCGCTGAAGGCGGTAAATATCCCGGCGGTCGAGGTTCATCTGACAGAGCCAAACGAAAGAGAAGCCTTCAGAAAGGTTTCCTATGTCGGAAAGGCATGTATCGAGCGCTTTGCGGGACTCGGATTCGAGGGCTATCGCAGGGCCATGGAAAAGCTTAAAAATTGGGTAGAGATACCGAGGTAAAAAATGGAAAAAGAAACGAACAAGAGACAATACCTGCTTGCGGACAGAAAATCGCACCCGCAGGACAGCGTGATTGAAATAGGCGGAGGCGATGTTGAATCCGTAAAGATAGGCGGCGGCAATTTCCGGATTATCGCAGGGCCCTGCTCCATCGAATCGGAGGAGCAGATTATCGAAACGGCAAAGTCCGTTGCGGCAAGCGGCGCAGGGCTCATAAGGGGCGGCGCATACAAGCCTCGCACATCACCTTATACGTTCCAGGGCCTCGGCAAAGAAGGCTTGGACTACCTTGCAAAGGCAAGAAGCATCGTAAAGAAGCCGGTAGTTTCGGAGATTCTGGGCACGGAGCATCTGTCCGAGTACGAGAATGTCGACATGTTCCAGGTCGGAGCGCGCAATATGCAAAACTACGAGCTATTAAGGGCGCTCGGCAGACAGAAAAAGCCGGTGCTTTTAAAGCGCGGAATGTCCGCCACGCTCAGAGAGCTCTTGCTTTCGGCGGAATACATCCTCTCCGAGGGAAACCCGAACGTCATTTTATGCGAGAGAGGAATCCGAGCCTTCGGGCATTATACGAGGAATACCCTCGATTTATCTGCGATACCTGTATTAAAGGAAATGACACATCTGCCCGTTATAGTGGATCCGAGCCACGCGACCGGCAGGGCGGAGCTGGTGGCACCGATGGCGCTTGCGGCAGTTGCGGCCGGTGCCGACGGAATAATGACGGAGGTCCATCCGGATCCCGCAAAGGCTCTTTCGGACGGAATGCAGGCATTAAACCTTGCGGAGTTTGCGGAGCTTGCAAAGCAAATCGAGGCAATCAGACCGTTTGCTTATCGTAAAAAATAGGTGAAAGCCTTACAAAACAAAAAGAAAGATGGAAAAAATAAGAATCGAAACGGCAAAGCCATACGACATTTTAATAGATGCAGGCCTTCTGCGCCGCGCGGGTGAATACATTCGCGAGGTCATAGAGCCTTGCAAAATCTGCGTCGTGACGGACAGCAATGTGGCGGAGCTTTATGCTGCGGAGCTGCTCAACTCGCTTTCCGATGCGGGCTTCGATCCGTGCGTCTTCCGCTTTGAGGCGGGAGAGGTCAACAAAACCTCCGCGACGGTGACAAGCCTGGTGGAGTACATGGGGCGCAAGGAGCTTACACGGTCTGATGCGGTTGTGGCTCTCGGCGGCGGCGTGACGGGCGATATTGCGGGCTTTGCGGCTTCGGTCTACATGCGCGGCATTCGTTATGTGCAGATGCCGACATCGCTTCTGGCTTGTCTTGACTCGTCGGTTGGCGGCAAGACGGGCGTCAACTTGAATGCGGGTAAGAACTTCATGGGCACCTTCTGGCAGCCGAGCCTGGTGCTTTGCGACTACTCGCTTCTCTCGACACTGCCAAAGGAGCTCTGGCTCGACGGCATAGCGGAGGCCGTAAAGTGCGCCGCAATAATGGATGCGGAGCTTTTCAACTATCTTGGCAACGTTTCGCCGGAAAACAGGCTTATCATTAAAAAGTGCGTTGAGATAAAGGCGGGCATAGTTGCGAAGGACGAAAGAGAAGAGGGCCTTCGCGCAATCTTAAACTTTGGCCACACCATAGGGCACGCCATTGAGAAATGCTCCGAATACACGATAACCCATGGTCATGCCGTGGCAATCGGCATGGTTGTGATAAGCCGCGCGGCCTACAACAAGGGCCTGTGCAGAGAAAACTTCTCGGTTCCGCTTTCGAATCTGCTCGGAAAGTACGGACTTCCGGTAAGCTCGCCGTTTAACGCGGGAGACCTTGCAAAGGCGGTCCTTTCGGATAAAAAGCGCAGCGGAAACCACAGTAAAATCGTGGTTCTCGACAGAATAGGGCATGCGCATGCGGAGGAAATATCAACGGCGTCCCTGCGGGAATTCATTTCTTCGGGGCTGTAAAAAGCCTTCCCTAGGGCTGTAGTAGGCGAAAAGCCTTCCCTAGGCTGCAGTAGGCAAAAAGCCTTCCTAGGCTGCAGTAGGCAAAAAGCCTTTCCTAGGGCTGCAGTAGGCAAAAAGCCTTCCCCTCGAGGGGAAGGTGTCACCGAAGGTGACGGATGAGGTGAAAAGATGAAAATACAGATTTACACCGACGGAGGCTGCTCCGGGAACCAGTCGGACGAAAATATAGGAGGCTGGGGAGCCATCCTCGAATACGGAGAGCATAAAAAGGAACTTCACGGCGGCGAGGTCAATACGACCAACAACCGCATGGAGATGAAGGCACTCATTGCGGCGCTTTCGGCGCTGAAAAAGGAGGGGCTGGAGTTGGAGGTCTTTTCGGACAGCTCGTATCTCATGAACTGCTTCCGTGAAAAATGGTATGTTTCATGGAGGCGTAACGGCTGGAAGAACTCAAAAAAAGAGCCCGTGGAGAACCGCGAGCTTTGGGAGGAGCTTCTTGAACTTGTCGAAAAGCAGGGAAAAGTTGAGTTTTTCCGTGTGAAGGGACATGTTAATTTAAAAAGCAAAAGCACCAATTTCGACTCGCTTTACGAAAAATTCGTGGAGTGGAACGGTGCCCGCTTTACCTTTGAAGATTTTAAATATGTGACTGAAATGAACAATCGTGCCGATGAACTTGCGAATATCGCAATGGATGAGCTGCGCTAAACAGTGTAGCCCTTGTATTCGTAACCGTCCATCGAGCCGTTCTCTGACCAGTAATCGAAACGGTTTCTCACTTCGTTCAGCGTAGCCTTGCAAACGTCCGGAAGGTCGTCGCCCCAAGCTTCGCCGGCCATTGAGAAGCCTTTTTCTACGGCGTTCATCAGAAGCTCAGCCTTTGAGCTGTCGCCGCCGGAGAGCGAAAGTGCCATATCCATGAGCTTTGTTGCCATGGCGTCAACGCCCCAGTTAGGGTCGTTAAAGATGTCGCTTTCAACATTCTCTGCGGAGATGCTTGTAATGTCGATTGAGATATCGATCTTTAATTCGGAAAAGTTGATTCCGGTCGCCTTGCCTGCCTGCTGGGAGATGAGCTTTTCAACCATGCTCTTCAGCGAGTTAAGGCGCTGGTCGTTTAATTCCTGTACCTGATCTGCGGAGAGCCCTTTTGCAATATTACCGTAGCCAATTTCCTGAGCGGGTTCGCTCTTTTCGAAACTGTCTTGCAGCTTTGCAGCTCCTTCTGCGCTTGCGGGTACAGTATTTTTTTCGGCAGAGACTTCAGTCTTTGTCTTGATTTCTGCCTTCAGGTTAATGCTTGCAGTATTGATGGTGGACACTCCTGATACTGACATTTTGGTACCTCCTTTGTACTAGGAATTATGCGTATGACAAGTAAAGCTATACCTTGTCATATATACATATCGGCAGGAAGTTTAAAAACTTTAGGAGAATTTTTTGCAAAAAGTTATCTGAATATTAGAAAACTACTGTACTTTTCAGATTTCATGTATTATAATTAAATGTGCTAACGGTCAAGAAAGTGTATTTAAAATGTATTTCAGTAGGTAAAGGTAGAAAAGGGCAAAAAGCGTAAAGCCGGAAAGCGAGAGACAAAATGAAAAAGCAGAAGGAAAAAGAAGCAAAAGTGAAGGCAAGCAAGAATACAAACAAGGCTTCAAAGCCAACGAAACCGAGCTCTGTCGCAAAAGAATTTGTGCTTGGCCTGGGTGTACCGATGCTCCTGATATTTATGGAAATAATTATCGTCATGAGCATGGTGCTCTCTGTGCAGTTTACAAATGTTGCATCGGAGAAAATGAAGCTTGCTTCGGAGGCAACTGCAGGAAAGCTGGAGGAATACTTCACGGAATACGGCAGCGTAGCGGAAACCTATGCGCTGGATGCAAAGCTTCAGGAATTTATGGGTAATGCTGCGGCCACAGGCACGTGGTATGCAAATATGCCGGGAAAGGGCTATATTGTTGAACACCTGGCGGCAATCGCGGAGAAACATCCGGAGGTAAAGGATGTGTTCGTTGCGGGAGCCACCTTTAACGATATGCTTTCAGCCGACGGCAGGAGCGGACATGAAAGATTTCCGGAGACGGATATAACGAAAACAAGCTGGGTGCAGGCTGTTGTAGCTGCAAAAGGTGAAACCGTTTATCTGCAGCCGTATTTTGATACAACCACAGGCTACACCATCTGCACGGTTGGCGCTCCTGTATACTACAACGGAAACATTGTTGGTATGGCGGGTGTGGATATAGTTGCCGATGACATCCAGGAAATCTTTAGGAATGCAAAGGTTGGAGAAACCGGTTATATCATCGCAGTACTCGAGGACGGAAACATTTTCTATCATCCTGACCTCGATTGCACGGGCAAAAACATAGCGGATATCGGCCTCCCTGAAAAGATTTTATCGCTTTATGAAAGCGGTGATGCCGAAAAGGTTGCTATAGGAAAATATGACGGCCAAAAGGTTTTAGGCAAATCCGAAGCCATAAGCGGCTGGAACCTTGTTACTATCATTCCTAGAAAGGAAGCCTTCAGCGGCGTTGCGAAGACCTCCATTTACCTGGCAATATGCTTTGTCGTTTCCATGATACTGGTTGCTCTGGTAATAAAGGCTGTAACAAAGAGACTGGTAAGGCCGATAAAGGATCTCGCGGATCAGGCGGAAAAGCTGGCGGTCGGAGATGTACTTGCGGCAAAATCCACGTTTACGGAAAATCCGCATGACGAGATAGACAAGCTGAACAACTCCTTCCATCACCTCATCGAGAGTAGCAAGGCGCAGGCAGAGATGCTCAGCAAGCTCTCCGAGGGCGACCTCTCGATAAAGGTTACACCTCGTAGCGACGGTGACATAGTATACAAGGCAGCCGGCGATGTAATTCTCTCGATTCAGACCTTAAGAGGCGAGATGAACCGCATCAACGATGCCGTAGTAAAGGGAGACACCACCTACAGAGCAAATCCTGAAAAGCTCAAGGGCGCATACAAGGGTCTGCTTGAAAAGACAAACGAAATCGTCGAGAGTATCGTATCTATTATGGACATGCTCTCCGATGCGATTATTGAAATAGGACACGGCAATTTACCTGAACTCCCTGAAAACGCAGCGGGTGTTTATGGAAAGGCGTTCGGAGCCGTTAAGACAACGGCTGCCGCTATTGAAACCATCAAGGCAGAGGCGAATGCTCTTGCAGAGGCCGTAGAAACAGGTAAGGTTGCCGGCAATGTAAGCACAGATGGCTTAGAGGGCGAATTCCGCGGAATTATGGGCGCAATGAGCAATGCTCTTGATGTCGCTGCAAAGAAGACGGCAGAGCTCGAGCAGGCGGCAAGTAACGTTCCTACAGTACCGCAGATTTCCGAGGAAGAACGTAACAGATACCTTTCAGAAGAAGTTGGCCGTATCGAAAGAAATCTCAAAAAGCTTGCGGGAGGCGACTTCAAGCTCGAAACCGGCAAAACTGTGGCAAACGAAGCATTGCAGGAGACTGCAGAACAGTTTGCACGCATAGACGAAAGCCTTTTGGATGTTACGGATGCCATCAGGATGCTCCTTGGCGACACAAAGAGGCTTGCGGACGATGCCGTTGAGGGACGCCTCGATACACGTCTTGTGTCTGATAACTACAGTGGCGAGTACAAGGCTGTTGTTACAGCTATCAATGCGACAATTGATTCGATTCTCGATCCTATTGAAGAGGCAATTGAGGTTATCGAAAAGCTCGCAAAGGCAAGATTCGATACAAAGGTTGTCGGCAATTACAAGGGCGACCATGCAAAGATAAAGGATGCGTTAAACTCCACGATAGACAGCTTAAATGCCGTTATCGGAGACCTCGTATTCACGCTCGGAAACATGGGCGACGGAGACCTCACTCCGCATGATACCGGCGTTAAATACATCGGTGAGTTCGGAAAGATGGCAACGGCTATCATTTCAATCAGAAACGGACTTGCGGATACCATTATGGATATGGACGATGCTTCAAATCAGGTTGCAATCGGAGCAAAGCAGCTCGCAGACGGTGCTACGGAGCTTGCAAACGGCAGCATAAAGCAGGCCGGTGCAGTTCAGGAGCTCGTGGATACTATGGCAAAGGTTTCGGAGCAGACATCGCGCAACAACGAAGACGCAAAGAAGGCATCCGCTGTATCCAGCGATGTAATGAAGAAGGCCGAAGAAGGCAACAAGCGCATGCAGGCAATGCTTCAGTCGATGTCCGATATCAACGAGTCTTCGGCAAACATTTCGAAGATTATCAAGGTTATCGACGATATTGCATTCCAAACAAACATCCTCGCACTTAATGCTGCTGTTGAGGCGGCACGTGCAGGCGTACACGGCAAAGGCTTTGCTGTAGTAGCAGACGAGGTAAGAAGCCTCGCGGCTAAATCGGCATCGGCGGCTTCCGAGACAACAGCTCTCATCGAAGGCTCCATTTCAAAGGTTGAAGCCGGTACGAAGATTGCAAACGATACAGCAGAGGCTCTCGAAGAAATCGTTGGAGGTATCACTGAGACTGCAGGTCTTTGTAACGCAATCGAGGAGATTTCAAACGAGCAGCAAAAGAGCATCGCTCAGATAAACAGCGGAATAGGCGATATTTCGGATGTTATCAGAGTAAACTCCGCGACTGCGGAGGAATCCGCCGCATCCTCGCAAAAGCTCTACGGCCAGACCGATACATTAAAGAGACTGGTATCTCAGTTCAAGGTTCAAAAGTCGGATGATGCATATCTTTTGAAGGCGATTTCAGAGGACGACTAAACTTATTCAGCTTATTAGACTTCATAATATCCCTTTTTGGAGGACGGATTCGGGGAGACCCGGATCCGTCTTTCTATGCGATAGGCTATGCGCTACCTTGCATTTTTTTGAATGCAATCTGTAAAAATGAATTAAACTGGCTGTAATACTGCTGTAATATTCGTGTGCTATACTAACTCTGTATTGTGGGATAGAGTCGATAGCTGTGTCCCCAATTCACAGCCTAAAAGATTAAAAGAAAGGAGGAAACGAAGAAATGAAAAGAATTCTGCCGGTACTGGCACTGGTACTGGTTCTACTCTTCTCATCGGTGTCGATGGCATTTGCTGATACCGATCCATACATCTCAATAGTGAACCCTTCGGCAGATTCGACAGTATATTCGTCAAGCCTCCTGGTTTCGGTCAAGGTAACAAAGGTCGAAACCATTACAGTTTCCGTCGCAAAGGAATCCACGGTTGTAACCACGGCCGCAGGTATCGACGGCAATATAGAGACCAAAACCAGCAAGGTCTATACCAACATAGCAGAGGCGGAGAGCTTTACCAGCACAAACACGCTCAGCTATTACACAAAAAAGTTTGAAAATGTTTCCCCGGGAACATATAAAATAACGGTTAATACGATAGGTGGCGACAAAAAGGCTATCTACACAACCACCAGAACGGTAAAGGTAGCGACCAAAGAGACTACCGAAAGCGCAGTGTTCAGCACCGGTCAGTCCGGAACCCTGACATTCCTGCAAAACCTGCTCAAGACCATATTCGGCGATTAACCTCGGAGATATTATTTTGGATAAAAGGACGAGCATAAAAGAAACCATAAAGAGTATAGTAATAGTAGTATTGACGCTTAGCACAATACTACTATTATATGTTTTTTGGAAGGATCTGAGCTTTAACCAGCTTTCCTTTTCGGAAATAGATTTGGACTTTGGCTTCGGCGACGAGGAAGAGATGCCGGCAGAGCGCCTTGTCGAAGATATCGCACTTCCGTCTGCTATCATCATAGGAACCGGCGAGGGCGACTATTTCGTAAAGACGGACACAAAGGAGCTTTACGGTAGCCCCGAGGACCCTTCCTCTCTGGTGAGCGTAATATGCGGCTTCGGAAAGGGAGAGGAGCTCTTCATCGAGGAAATTTCCGAGGAGCAATACAAAGAAGCCTATAAATACAAATCTGTTCGTGCGGTTTTCAATTATCTGGTTCCAATTTTGGATTACTACAAATTCAAGGGTGAAAAGGCCTTCAGCGGCGTAGAGGATGTATCAAACCTGTCCGAAATCGGATTTTCCGAGGTTGCAAAGGACAGCGTGCTCGCATATGATGCGCAGCAGAACCGTTATTTCCGCATAGTGACCGGTGAGACCGGCTCCGACTGGATGGACACATTCTTTGCGGCGCACGATTTCTCGGAAGAGGCATCGTATTATCCTCTCGAAGCCTTTCTGGGCGAAGGAAACGGGACAGACGTGATGGTTCCGATGTATATGGAGTCTGACATGACCGTGCGCGAGGCATCGCTTGGGCGCGATCCTGCGGCAGACCTGATTCGGGCAAAGGCCTTCTTTGGCAAAACCTTTGACTTCGTGCGAAAGATTGAAGAAGCCGGCGGCAAGGTCATCTACATGTACGGCTACGGCGAGACCACGCTTATCCTTGCAGAGGACGGAAGCATAGAGTACAAGGCGGGCGAATCGGGAAGGCAGACGCTGAACTATTTCGAGGCCCTTGACACAGCCATAAAGTTCATAGACAGGCACGAGCCTGTTCCGACCGGCGGCGCCGTGCTGCCGGGCATCAGACTTGAGAAATCGAGCATCGACGACAGCGGCTACAAGACCTACCGCTTCGAGTTCAGCCAGATGGTCGGCGGAGAGGAAATCTTCTTTAAAGACGGCCCTTCCGTGGTCGTGGAAGTCTCAGGCGGCGTTGTCTCCTACTTCTACGCGAAAAGGCCGTTTGTTGCGGAGCCTTCCGCTGATGCGAAGCAGGCCAAGGAGCCCGTTTTTGCGGCAATCAACACCATTGCGGCGAACTACGAGAGCATAGCGCAAATGCTTGGCGAAGAGCTGACCATGGAGGAGGTTGCGCAAAGGCTTACCTCGGTGAAGTACGGCTACCTTTGTGAAGAGGGGGCTCTGTCACCGGTGTGGGAAATAAAAGCCGCGGGGCTTAACGAATCGTTATACTTTGATTTATATACGGCTAAGAGTTATGGACTGGACTAAGGCAAAGACAATTTTAATAATTGCGCTCCTGGCGACAAACGTATTTCTGATTTACAGTCACCAGACCCGCCACATGGACGTTCACGAAACGGGAAACGACGAAGTGGTTGCACAGCTTATGGAGCAGCGCAATCTGGAGCTTACGGTTGAAATTCCAAAGGTGCAGCCAAATGTGCACATTCTGCACGGAGAGTATCTTTCGGTTGACAGGGAAGAGATAAAGGCTCTCGCGTTCAGCGTACCACGTGTGGAGGGCGGCTATGAAAAGGCCGCGGAGGATTTTCTGGAGTATCTGGGAATCTTCGACGAGGCGGTGGTTTACGACAGCACAACATCGGGCACGGACCGGCCGGAGGGCGCGGAGTACGATGCCTGCGTACACTTTGTAAACGTGGTTGACGGGCTGCAGATAGCGGAGAACTTCATCGATGTATATTTTGAGGAGGGGCAGGTTTCGGATATGAAATACCGTTTCCTCGACGATGTGGAGCTTTCGCCGCGAAGGGTCGAAACGATATCGGCGGCTGTTGCGGTTATGTCGCTTGGCAGCGAAACCCCGGGCGAAAAGCTGGTAATCACGGGAATACGCCCGGTTTACAGGGTGCCGGAGGCAGATATAGAGCTTGGCGAAACCGTTTCGGATACGGCATTCCCGGCCTGGGAAATCACGCTTGGCAGCGGAGAGAAAAAATATGTCGAGGCTGTTCAGATTTAATGGAAATTAAAGAAATTTCCCGTTGATTTTTATGAGAATCTGCGCTAAAATATGAATATCGAAAATGTATTTTGTATACAAAAGACAAAAGTTGGAGGTATTGATATGTGTCTAAGATTCTGTTCAATTGCGAGTGGAAGCAGCGGCAATTGCTATTTGGTGCGCACAGACGAAACCGTGCTTTTGGTTGACGCGGGCCTCAGCTGCAAAAAGATTGAAGAGGGCCTCGCTGCGGCGGACACAAAGAGTGAGGATGTCGAGGCAATTCTTGTGACTCACGAGCATATAGATCATGTGCGTGGCATAAAGCCGCTTACAAATAAATACCCTAATATAGAAATCTACTGCTCCGAGGGCACATGGAAACACATTTCCGGAGAGACAAACTCGCAGCACATTACGGTCGCGGCGGGAAAGGATTTCTGGATCGGCGATATTCGTATCTGCCCTTTCAAGCTTTCGCACGATGCCGAGGAGCCGATAGGATTCTCGTTTGAAAGCGAGGGCCGCATTTTGACAATCTTGACCGATTCGGGCTTTGTTACCGAGCAGGCGCACGAATACCTGGTGGACTCCAACCTGATCGTGCTCGAGTCAAATCACGACGTGGATACTCTTCAGGTTTGCTCATATCCTTACGAGCTCAAGCGCAGAATCATGAGCGATTTCGGACACATCTCGAATGAAACTGCGGGAATGGAGCTGTGCCGCATCTTAAAGGACGGCAAGTGGGGACTTCTCGAAAGACCGACGGTTCTTCTGGCACACTTAAGCAAGGAAACCAACTTCCCGGAGATGGCGGAGACCACGGTCAAGGGAATAATGGAGTCCGAGGGCTACTATGTGGGACGCCATCTTGATATGCACACTCTCGCAAGAGACCAATTCTCGGATGTATACAATGTCTGATTGTGAAATATGTGATATAATGGGGACGGCAAGTCCCCATTTTTTATTTTGAAAGGAAGACGGGCATGAATATAAAGGTTGTTTGCATAGGAAAACTAAAGGAGAAATACTGGTCGGATGCTGTGGCGGAATACGCGAAGCGCCTCAAGGCTTACTGCTCGCTTGAGATTGTGGAATTAAAGGAAGCAAGGCTTCCGGACCGCGCCGGCGAGGCAGAGGAAGAGGCGGTAAAGCTGGCGGAGGGCCGCGACATACTTGCCCACATCAGAAAGGATGAATATGTAATCACTCTCGAGGTGCTCGGAAAGAGCCTAAGCTCGGAGGGCCTGGCGGAAAAGCTTGACAGGCTCGGCCTTGATGGAAAGAGCGACCTGGTCTTCGTAATAGGCGGATCCCTGGGGCTTTCGACGGAGGTGTCTGCCCGTGCGGACTATAAGCTATCATTCTCGGCGATGACCTTCCCTCATCAGATGATGAGAGTGTTCCTGCTGGAGCAAATTTATCGCGCTTTCAAGATAAATCGCGGTGAAACCTACCACAAATAGGCGTCGTGGCCGAGGAGGCAAGCGCAAATTCGTACGAAAATGATAACTTTTTGTCAATTTTCCTTGCCAGTATAGGTGTTCTTTGATATAATAACTATGTTCGGGATTTTTCCCTAAAGTAAATATTTATAAATAATGGAGAGTTAAAATGATTACTAAGAGTGAAATCAAAATTTTCATCTCGGCAGCTGTCATGATCTTCTGCACAACTCTGCTTGCGTTCGCAACAGATGGTGGAGAGGACATCGGAAACAGTCTCCCTATCTGGAGCATCATTCCGTTTGTCGGCATGCTTCTGTCGATTGCAATTTTCCCGCTCGTAAAGCCTGAATGGTGGGAAGAGAATCAGCTGTGGGTAGCTCTGTTCTGGGCTGCTTGCTTCCTGGTTCCGTTTGGCATCGTATATGGCGGACATCATCTTCTTTATGAAATGTCCGAAATGATTCTGGGTGACTACCTCACATTCATCGTTCTTCTGTTCGGTCTGTTCGTTGCAGCCGGCGGTATTGCGCTGAAGGGTTCCCTCGTTGGTACCACAAAGGTAAACTGCATCCTGTTAATCATAGGAACACTGCTTTCATCATGGGTTGGAACAACAGGTTCCGCAATGCTCATGATCAGACCTATCATCAAGGCGAACGCTTGGAGAGAAAAGAAGGCTCACGTTATTATCTTCTTCATCTTCACAGTAGCTAACCTGGGCGGCTGCCTCACTCCTGTAGGTGACCCTCCACTCTTCCTCGGATTCCTCCGCGGCGTTCCGTTCTTCTGGACTATGAGAATATTCCCGATTATGTGCTTCAACGCAGCAATCCTGCTGATTGTATTTGCATTAATCGACAAAAAGCTCGCAAAGAAAGAACTCGCACAGGGCAGAAAGCCTGAAGATATGCTTACAGGCGAAAAGGAAAAGATCCACATCGAAGGTGCACACAACTTCCTCTTCGTTGCAATGATTGTTGGTGCTGTAATTCTTACAGGTATCCTCGCTGCTCCTGAAAGACTCGGAACTACCGGCGTTGAAGTATTCGGTTATACATTCCAGTACTGCTACATGGTTCAGGTTGTAATCATTCTCTTTGCGGCATTCCTCTCAATGAAGACCACAAAGAGAGAAATCAGAGAGTTCAACGGATTCACATTCGCACCTATCGCAGAGGTTGCAAAGCTGTTCATCGGTATCTTCCTTACCATGATTCCTGCACTTGCACTTCTCAGAACTCACGGTGCTTCCCTCGGACTCAGCAATCCTTGGCAGTTCTTCTGGATTACAGGTGCTCTTTCGTCATTCCTCGACAACGCACCTACATATCTCGTATTCATGACTACTGCAGGCTCCCTCGGAGCTACAGAAGGTCTTGCAACTGCAGTC
>JAEEGU010000092.1 GCA_016280485.1 Bacillota bacterium
CAGCATTTTTGAATGTACCATCGCCATCTATATAAGCATCGCTCATGCCGATGTCTTTGAACTTCACCAGACCTTCATTTATAAGTTCTGCGCCCGATGTGACAGTTATGCTGCTCAGGCTTGTAAGCCTGCCGCTGTTTATGAGTTCGACACCGCTGCCTACACAGATATTCGCTGACTCAATTGCAGTCTGTGAGGTTTCTGCAGCTGCCGCAGAGCCATCGCCGACTCTTACAAAGAGCTTGTTGCTGCCGACTGCGCTAAGGGTTGTATAGCCTGCAGTTGCGATTCCCGGGCCGCTGATAAATACAGCTTTATTTGTGGTGGTTACAGCTATTTCGAAATTGCCATCGAGCCCCAGTTCCGCTGCCAGCTGTGCATCCTCAACCGAAGGAATATAAAGCTCTGTTGCATCCGCAGGAGTTGGTTCCCAATAGATGCTGCTGTAAGTGCTGCTTGCAAGTTCCTGCTTTACTTTCTCAATATCTACCACGCTATGAAATACTCCCAAAAAGTAATTCTCATATTCCATAAGGCCATTCGGATTATCAGTGCCTCTTGCGATAAATGCCTCATCATATTTCGTATAATCGCTCCAGTTTGCGCGGTTTGAATCATCAAATACACCATCGGTTACATTAAGACCCGTAGGTGCCACATATTCCGTAAACGAAGCATCCGATCCGGCGATTGGGAAGGTAATTTCTGCATAGGCTGCATCAAAGCCACTTTCAGCAACATATCTCGTATTAAGCTCCGTCGCCCAGATATTCTTGTGGGTTGTCGTATTACCACTCATAATTGTGTCTGTCGCCGTTGAGAGAGTTGTTACACCATTATTTAAGAACGAGCCCGCGATGTTATTTCCGCCCGAAGCCGCGTAATAATACTTGTACGCCTTTACCTGAGTTCCGTCAGGTGCTGTATATGTAAACGCCTTTCCGTTATCCATAGCCTTCATGGTCATGTGGTTTCCGAGCGTTGCATATACAAGTGTCTTTATATTATCCGCAGGGAAGTTATAACTCCAATCCACATCAAGGTCACGCTTTAAACTGCCACCGTAGATATTGACATTTCCGCCGTTCATAATATTGAACATCGGGTACGGAGGATTTGGCTCCGTAGTATCGGAATCAAGCACCGTCTTTCGTTTATCCCAAATTACGCCGCTTTCCTGAGTTAAATCACCGCCTCTCAAGTAAATCGTTCCTGTCGAATATTCACTTGTTATGAGGTTTCTATAGTTATTAAAGTCGCCCGAAACAGTCATGCTGTTCATAAGCGTGGTTGTGCCGTAGTTTTTAACAAATGTATTTGCGCCTACGGTAAGGTTTGGAACTTTGAACCTCGTTCCTTCATCACTTGCCGTAAGCCCCGCACCATCACCTATCTTTACAACCAGCAGCGCACCGCCGGATACCATGCTCATCGTGCCGTCTGTTTCAAACCCGCAGTCGATTCCTGCGCCGGAAATGTAAATTGCGCGGTTTGAAGAGGTCGCCGTCATGGTAGAGTTTGCGCTCAGCACATCAGGTGAGATATACTGAGCAGTGCTGCCCGTATCCCACAGAATTGTGTTATAGAGGTTTGAATTTGACCCTAAAGCTGCGAGAACTTCACTTATGGCAACATTTGTCGTTTTGACGCTCTGAGTTCCGGCGCCGTTCACTCTCGCATACTTTGTGTAAGTGCTCTCATTTCCATCACTCTCCGCAACAAATGCGAGATCGTATGTCGTATAGTCACCCCAGGCTGCACGATTTGCCGTGCTGAAGAAGTCCTGATCCATAACAACACTTCCTACAGGCTGCGGCGGCATGTGATATGAAAAGCTGATAGTCAGTCCGCTTTCAGGCAGCTTGTAGTTTGAGGCCTGAAGCTCGTCAGTCTCAACCGGCCGATCACTGTGGTGGTAAAGCACTACGTCAATGCCGGTTACAGTCGCATTATAGGTTGTGTCGAACGCTGTCAGATTATCCGATGTATATATTGCTGCAAGTTCTATATCGGTTGGATCGCTGCCAATAGTGGCCCTGCAGGTAATCTGTTCAAACCTTCCGCTTTCACCTATGATTCCGGCTACAGGCACAGGCCTATTATTGGAAATGTCGCCAATGCTTGACGCTGTAATATTGGCTGCCTGACCAAGCTCTATTCCGGATCTTATATCGGCTAAGAACCATTTTACTGTCAGCTCCTGCGGATCTATCTTTACTGTAACCGCACCCTGCTTTTCATCAAACGGAGCCGACTTTCCGAGTGCAAAGTATTTATATGTGCCGCTGTCTGCAACATTCTTTACATTGTGCGGGTTGCTTGCGCTTGCAAGGTTTTCCGAATAATTGTTAAGATCTGTTCCCCAAGTGCCGCGCAGGTAATCACCGAATGGCTGCGCACCGTCAGCGGTTCCCGCCGTGCTCTTGCTTACTTCGGCATATTCGCTTTTCACTCTTGTATAGAATGTGTTGAAGCTATTAAAGCTTTCATCATTATCAAAAATCCAGATATCATAGTCCGCAAGCCTTGCAGAAAGATTGGTCGCTATCGCATAGCCCTGACCGTCATACGTGCCGGTATAGCCTGTAAGCCAAGCCTCCTGCTGACTGCCACCGCCCGAGCCGCTGCCCGAGCTTGGCTTTGTCTGCCCTGCAGGTGCCGCTGTTGATGTGCCGTCGTCAGAGAGAGTAAGGCCACTTGCGTTAGCACCGGAGTCTGTCTTTACTTCCACATTTTCGAGTACCTTGTTTTCGGTAGTATTCGTGGTTGTACCCTCTACCTTTGCAGCCTCTTCCTTTGCGCCTTCAATGGTCTGCTCAGCCTGTTGGGTCTGCTGCACTGCCTGCTGCTCCGCACCCGCAATCTGTGCATCGAGTGTCTGAGGGTCTGCTGCTGCCTCGGCGATTTTGTCTACCGCTGCCTGCGCAACGCCCGCGTTTTCGAGGGTCTGCGTGAGGTCGCCGACCTGCTCAACAATCTGCTCGGTGCCTGCAGCGAGAGCCTCGCCTGCAGACATACCGCCCTTGATAGCTGCAGACTCGAGGATGGATCTTGTACCGAACTCGCTTACTGCGAGTGCCTGACGCTCGAATGTAGGGGCATTCTGTGGGCCTGTAGATGCCGCAGAGTCTGCGCCGGTAATCGCAATCTGCTGGCCGGCACTTGCCATTGTTGACTCAAGCGGCTGTGCATTTGTATTTCCACCGTTTACAGGCGTCACAGTCTGAGTCTGTGAACCGATACCGAGCACTCCGAGGATTCTTTCGATTATATTCTGAACACCCTGCTGCGTGTTTGCCTTCATTTCGGTTTTTCCCGAGAAGAGCTGGAACAGGTCTATCGTATTCTGTCCCTGCTTTATCGTCTTTAAGGTACCGCTGGTTCCGCGGATACCGGTCGTCATGTTACCGGTTTTGATGTTCATTGACTCGTTGCCGGAAAGCTTTTTATCGACATCAAAATATATCTCTCCGTTTTTCACGTTGAGCTCTATCTTTTTGCCGGATTTTTCGACCTTTACCTTTGTGTTTTGACCGAGCTTAATCGCTTTCGAGTCATCGAGCGAAATAAAGCAGTACGAAGCTGCGGCGGTCTTTATGGTATAGCCGTTTAAAAGCTTTGTATCAACCTTTGCAGCGATGTCTTTGCCTTTATCCGTTGTGATTGTGACAGTGCCATCGGTACCTGCGATTTTCATCGTGGTGGCCGCAGTGCTCTCCGCCGCAAAGACGGATGTGGCGCTGCCAAAGACCATAGTGACGACCATAGCCAGTGTTAATAATAGACTTAAATTTTTTCTCATTTTATACCTCAAAGCCTCCCCTTTTCGGGGAGGCTAAATTAACCCTATATTTTTATATCTTTAAATTTCTGAGAGGTTCAGCAGGATCTGTGCTACCTCGGCTCTTGTTGCCGTTGCGTTAGGTGCGAGGTTACCGTCCTTACCCTTGATTACGCCCTTTCCTACAGCCCAGATGAAAGCATCCTTTGCCCAGGATGCAACCTGTGCGCTATCAGGCATTGCGTTAAATGCATCTGTCGCAGCCTTGTCAGCCTTGACATCCATCTTCATCATCTTCGCATAAGCGTAGATAATCGCAGCCATCTGCTGACGTGTTACATTATTGTTTGGTGCGAAAAGTCCGCCGCCGATACCGTTTACGATACCGTTATCTGCAGCCCAAGCCGCAGGGCCCGCATAATATTGCCCTGCAGGGACATCTGAAAATACTGTGTCACCACCGATGATTTCACCCGCATAGGTCTTGCCGTAGAGTCTGCCTATTACAGTCACAAACATACCTCTGGTCATTGATGTCTGCGGTGAGAATGTAGTAGTAGTGGTTCCGTTGAAAAGACCGTTGTTGTATGCATAGGTTACAGCATCGCGATACCATGCGCTTGCAACGATGTCGGTAAATACCTTGTCGGATGTTTTTTCTGCCACTACCGAGATCTCGATAGCCTGTACACCCGCATCCGCATCGGCAATGTAGAGGTTTCCACCGTTAAAGGTCATATCGATAGGTTCGCTTGGGAACTCGTCGAGCGCAATTGCATCTGCCTTCATGAATGTGTCAACCGTAGTTCCTTCAATCACACGAACTGCATTGTTGCCGCAGTCGCCGACATAAATCTTGCCTGTTCTTGCGTCAACAGCAATACCTGTAGGGTTTGAGAATCTTGCCTTTGCAACGCCTCCGTCTATGTAGCCGGATTCACCTGTTGCACCCGCAACCATGGAAACCGCACTGTTTTCATACTTTAAGATACGGTGGTTGCCTGTGTCTGCGATGTAAAGTGTATTACCCGCAACACAGAGGCCGCGCGGTGCGGAAAGTCCGCTTACAATTGTCGAAAGTGTGCCGCTTTCAGTCAGCATCAGGACACGGTCGTTACCTGTGTCTGCGATGTAGAGATTGCCACTCTTGTCTGTTGCAAGAGCTGTCGGCATGCTGAGCTTAGCGGTCTTGTCGAGGAGTGTCTTTACGGATGTGCCCTCGATGTATCTGATGTAATTGTTGGCAGTATCGCTGATTGCATAGCCCTTCATAAAGCCGGACATATCTGTCGGTCTGTTGAAGATTGCGTCGGTAAGGCCACCGTCGAGGTAGCTGCCGGCTGCTTCGCCAAACATATCATCAGGCAGGGATTTGCCTGCGAATACGGTCCAGTCGCCTGTTACAGACTTTGCCTTGTAAATCAGGTTGTTTGTGTGGTCAACGGCATAGATTGCGTCGCTGCCAACAAACACGCCCGTAGCCTCTTTTAATGTCCTCGCATTATCACCTTCGGCCGCAAAAGCAAATGTGCCGCTTGCAAGAACCAAGACTAATGCTAATAAGACTGCCAAGAATCTTTTCATAGTTCACCTCTCAATAATTTCATTCTTATGTTGTGCGAATAATCGCACACATTACATTGTATCACAAAAAATGCATTAAAACAAGGATAATTGGTCTGTTTCCGGCAGACCAGCGAGGAGGCCGGCGTTTCGCAGCACCTCAATATTAGACTTATTCTGTCCTCCGCGAAGGCGAACCTCTTCAACCGTTTCGTAAGGTCTTTCCTTGTAGCCGCTAACCAGCGCGTTTGCCGCAGTCTCACCCATTCCGGTAAGTGCCATAAACGGCACAAGTATCCTCGCACGACCGAACTCGGATTCCTTGCTGCGTCCATGGTCTATGGCATTGCCTTTTGCGTTGCCCTCGTAAGCCCCTGTTCCTTCGGCGCATGATACCCTTTGTTCCTCCGGCACATCGCTTTCGTCGTAATATACCTTGAACTTTTTCGCATCCGAACGTTCGAAGGAAACAGGCTCAAAGCTAAAGCCACGGGCAAACATTTCGTATGCAACCTCGTAGACGATTTTCTGGTCTTCTTCCTTTGCCGTTGCAGTCTTTGCGCCTATCTTTTCGTCAATCAGCGCCATTTCATTAAGTACCGCATCTTTTCCGCGGAGTATCACTTCGGAATTGAAATCATCAATCTTGGTTGTGAAATATACTGCGTAGAAGGCTGCAGGATAGTGTACCTTGAACCATGCGAGGCGGAACGACATCATTACATACGCAACCGCATGGGCGCGCGGGAACATGTATTTAATCTTTTGACAGGACTCGATGTACCAGTCCGGAACATCGTTTTCCGTCATCATGCCCTTCCATTCCTCCCAGTTGTCGCACTTGCCTGCCGCAACCTTTCCCTTGCGGACATTTTCCATGATCTTGAATGCCACCTTGTTCGGGAGACCCTTTAAAATCAGGTAGTTCATAATGTCGTCACGGGTGGAGATAACCTCCTTCATATTCGCTTCGCCGCTTATGATATAGTCTCTGGCATTGCCGAGCCACACATCTGTACCGTGCGAAAAGCCCGAAAGGCGGACCAGATCCGCAAACTTATCCGGCTTTGTCTCATCGAGCATGCCGCGCACAAAGCTTGTTCCAAACTCAGGGATTGCATAGCTTCCGTGAGTGAACTTGTATTCCGGATCCTCTATTCCGAGCGAATCGATTCCGTTAAAAATCTTTAGTACGTCCTTGTCCGACAAATCGGTTTCCTGCGGGTCTATTCCCGTAAGTGACTGAAGCTGTCTGATCTGAGACGGCACATCGTGGCCCAGAATATCCAGCTTTAACAGATTTTCATCAATCTTGTGATAATCGAAATGAGTCGTAATTATATCCGAGTTTACATCGTTTGCCGGATGCTGAACCGGACAGAACTCATATATCTCGTGGTCGTCCGGACATATTACCATACCGCCCGGATGCTGGCCGGTGGTACGCTTTACGCCCGTGCATCCCATTGCAAGGCGCTCTGCCTCAAACTTGTTTACCGGAAGTCCCCGCTCCTCGTGATACTTTTTCACATAGCCAAACGCGGTCTTGTCCGCAATGGTGCCAACGGTACCGGCTTTAAACACATTCTTTTCGCCAAAGATTTCACCGACATATTTATGAGCAATCGGCTGATATTCTCCCGCGAAATTAAGGTCGATATCAGGTTCCTTGTCGCCTTCAAAGCCCAGGAAGGTTTCGAACGGAATTGTGAAGCCGTCCCTCTTCATCATCGTGCCGCAATCAGGGCACGCACGCTCGGGCATATCGTTTCCGCAGTCGTATTCGCCCTTGCCGTAGATGTCATCTCCCCACTCAAGCTTTTTACAGTTCGGACAGATATAGTGAACCGGCAGAGGATTTACCTCCGTAATTCCCGCCATGGTCGCCGCAAAGGACGATCCGACGGAACCCCTCGAGCCTACCAGATAACCGTCATCATTCGACTTTTTAACCAGCATCTGCGCCGAAACATACATCACCGCATAGCCGTTGTCGCAAACGGAGTTTACCTCGCGATCGAGTCGGTCCTGAATGTATGCCGGCAAAGGATCGCCGTAGATTTCGTGCGCCCTGTCATAGCATGATTTTTTCAGTGTCTCCACCGCGCCCTCTATCTTTGGCGGGAACTTGCCCTTTGGCACAGGCAGGATTTCCTCCGTCATATTCATAATTTCCTGCGGCCAGTCTATTACAACGCGATGCGCTGTCTCCTCACCAAGGTATGCGAACTCCTCAAGCATCTCATCCGTTGTGCGCATAAAGAGTCCCTCGCCGTCCTCGGCATCCTTAAAGCCCATGCCGGCCATCAGTATGTTTCTGTAAATCGCATCCTCCGGCTCGGCGTAGTGTGAGTCGGTAGTCGCAACCACCGGCTTTCCCAGCTTGTCCGCCAGTGCCACAATGCGGCGGTTTATGTCGCGTAAGCCTTCCGTGTCCTGTACGCGGCGCGGCTTTGGCTCGCCCTTGCTCGTCACTGAGTCCTCCGTCAGGAAGCGGTTGTTGATGAGCGGCTGGATTTCGAGATAGTCGTAGAAGCTTGCGATGCGCGTAAGCTCCTCTTCGCTGCGCCCCTCGAGGATTGCTTCGTAGAGCTCGCCCGCCGAGCAGGCTGAGCCGATGATAAGGCCTTTTCTGTGCTCCTCTATCACGCAGCGCGGAAGGCGCGGCTTTTTGTAGAAATAGTTCAGGTGGGAGATTGAAACCAGCTTGTAGAGGTTCTTGAGTCCTGTCTGATTCTTTGCAATCAGGATGATATGGTACGAGCGCGGCTTTTTGTAGTCGATATTGCCCTCGGCATCCGTGCATTCCTCGGATTTCACAAGGTACCCCTCCATACCGTATATGATTTTGATAGGTCTTCCGGCCTTTGCCTCTTTGCCCGCCTGGCTTGCCGCATCCGGGAAGGACTGCACAACGCCGTGGTCAGTGATTGCAACCGCAGGCTGGCCCCACATGGCCGCTGTATGCACCAGATTTGACGCTGAATTAAGGCCGTCCATCGCGCTCATCTGAGTGTGGGCGTGGAGCTCTACGCGCTTTTCCTCGCAGGTGTCCATGCGTCCCGCAGGGCGCTCGCCCTTTTCGATCGAGTCTGCGATTACGACGATTTCACCCTTTTCGTATTTGTCCTCTTCACCCTTGCCGTGAATCTTTACATAATCGCCTATTTCAATATTGTTGTCTATATCCTTCCATTTTTCAGGCACGCAGAAAAGCTTTATGCCGGCACTGCTCTTTCTGTCGGTAATGCCCAGCATTACGATGCATTTTGCACCGTCCTGGATGTCTCTTACCTTTTCCTTTTTAAAGACAATACCGCGGACGTTCACCGAATCGGAGCCTCCCTGTATTGTCCTAAGGTCCGTAAATGCCGCATCGTCGCCGACAGGCTTTCCCATGATAAGGTTGCCCTCGACCGGCTGATATTTGTCCTTCTTTTTACGCCAGCCGCCCTGCGGTCTCTCGCCAAAAGCCGCACCGGCACCTGCAGCTGCGCCGTAACCGTATTCGCCTCTGCCTCTTTTGGCTTTCGGCGCACCATAGCTGCGGTTTGGGTCGTTTTCGGCTTCCTGCACGAATTTACCCGTTTCTTCAATTATCTTTGAAAGCTCCATCTCGCTTTTTTCAGCAAGGCTTAAGGACTCCGCCTCGCTCATTACAAACACGATATGAGCATCTATGTCATAATCGCGCCTTAGGATTTCCTCAAAGAGGCGTGCAACATTCTTGTTCAGGTACTCCGTGGCCATTGCGCCTACAGATCCTGCTATAATCAGATTTTCTTTTTCATCAAACCTGACGCTGTCACATTTTATCATGCGCGTAAATGCGGAATACTCGCCGTTTACCTCCGCAATGGCATGCGGCAGCGCAAGGCGCACGATATCCGCCTTGCTTAATATAAGATTCTTGTAGTTATATTTAATATTTACATTTTTAAGCCCCGGAACACCGTTTATGATATGCGCCTTCAGCCTCTTTTCATCATCAATCGGGACGATCGAATTGAGCGTTAAGGACATTTCAAAGCAGCATTCCTTTTGCTTTAAGACCGCCGAATCTATCGACACGCTGAACTTTGAGCGATCGTATCCGGGCAGCTGTTCCCATGTAATTATGTCGTTTACCAGGTTGTTCATACTGTCTCCACTAAGCCGGCGACCATTTTGGTCAGCTCTTCTACTATTTTTTCTTCCGGAACGGATTTGACAATCTCGCCCTTTGCGAAAATGAGTCCCTTGCCATCGCCGCCCGCAACGCCAAGGTCAGCTTCCTTTGCCTCGCCCGGCCCGTTTACGGCACAGCCCATCACTGCTACCTTAAGGCTCCCCCCACGCTTTGCAAGCTTATCATCAAACGGTGCAAGCGCGCGATTTACGGCATCCGCAATGCCCACAAGGTCCACCCTCGTGCGCCCGCAGGTAGGGCAGGATACGATATTTATGCCCGCCTTGCGAAGCCCCACTGATTTTAAGATTTCCTTTGCCGCATAGATTTCCTCTATCGGATCTGCCGTAAGTGAAACACGCATGGTGTCGCCTATGCCAAGCAGAAGGAGTGCACCGATTCCGGCCGCACTCTTTATCCTGCCCGCGGCAAGTGTGCCCGCCTCGGTTACGCCTATATGAAGCGGATGGTCGGTTTCCGCAGCCACCAGGCGGCAGGCATCAAAGTTCATCTTTACATCCGAAGACTTCATGGATATGACGATATCGCCAAAATCCATGTCTTCGAGGATTTTTACGTTGCGAAGCGCGCTGTCCGCAAGTCCGCGTGCGGTGATGCCACCGTCGCGCCCTATTATATCGCGCTCGAGGGACCCGCCGTTTACGCCAACGCGGATTGGAATGCGGTGTTCCTTTGCGGAGTTTACCACCTTGCGCACCCTTTCGATATCGCCTATATTACCCGGATTTATGCGGATTTTATCCGCGCCGCTTTCAATTGCGGCAAGCGCCAGACGATAGTCAAAATGTATATCGGCGACCACCGGAATCTCTATTTTGTTTTGGCGTAAGGTTAAAATCGTGGTTTTTAGCGCGTCCGCCGCTTCCATATCCGGCACGGCGAGTCGTATTATTTCGCAGCCCGCATCATACAGGCTTGTAATCTGCTCTACGCAAGCCTTTGAATCACGGGTATCGGTATTGCACATGGACTGGATGGATACCGGAGCGCCGCCGCCTATTTCAAGGCCTCTTACGAGAACCTTATGTGTTTTTTTTTGTTCTGTCATTTAATTTACCTTTGGCTCCTTATTTAATCAGAATCAGCCCACTATACGGCCGACGTCGTTGAATGTTACAAATACAAGGAGTAAGAGGAGAAGCGCCATGCCCGCAAAGTGGACCTTGCTCTCCATTTCATCGGTGATTGCCTTGCCCGTGATTTTGCGAATCACGACAAATACCACTCTGCCGCCGTCAAGTGCCGGAATCGGCAGAAGGTTGATAATTCCAAGGTTCAGGCTGATAATTGCCGCAACATATGCCACATAGACTATACCGTAGCTTACGGATTGGCTGATTACCTGAACTATGCCGACAGGACCCGAAATCTCGTCCGCGCCGGCTTTTCCGGTGAAGAGCTGTCTTAAGGAGTCGAGCATCATTTTGGCAAGATTCCATGTCCCCCTGGCCCCGAGATATATCGAGTAGACAGGTTTATGCTCAACCTCCGGCATTATGCCTATCATGTATCTTTGGCTTTCCTCATCAAGATAAGGAACAATATTATATTCGGTAGTTTCACCACCGCGCACCGCTTTAAGGTTAATCGGTGTACCTGCTTTTGCATTTTCCGCGAGCGTGAGTGTGATGTCCGCCCAGTCGTTAGTCCTGGTGCCCTCGATTTCGACGATGCGGTCTCCCGCGATAAGTCCTGCTTCCTGTGCAGGTGAGCCGTCCGTAATGTTCGACAGGACATTGCTCGCCGTACCGCCAATAAAAGCAATGAGCGACATCAAGAGGATTGCCAGAATGAAATTCATGAACGCTCCCGCCACGAGGATGCATATCTTTTGCCACCACGGCTTTGTCACAAAGTCACCCTCAAGGCCGGTTTCTTCATCCTCACCGCCAAGCGCGCAGTAGCCGCCTATCGGAAGCAGGCGCAGGCTGTACATGGTTTCGCCGTGCTGCCTTTGTATAAGGCATGGCCCCATTCCGAGCGAAAACTCGTCGACGCGGGCATGGCAAGCCTTTGCCACCGCAAAATGTCCGAACTCGTGAACGAAAATGAGCAGCAAAAATATTATTACAGTCGCTATTATTGTAAGTATTACCTGCATTATCTCTCTCCCTCTACCCAGCTTTTAACCTGCCTGCGCACGCGTAAATCCGTCTGGATTATCGCCTCGAGGTCCTGGTTATATAAAACATTGTGGTTTTCCATTATTCTCTCTATACCCTCTATTATGTCGGTGAACCCTATGCGGTCCTCGAGGAAGTTTTGAACCAGTTCCTCGTTTGCGGCGTTTAAAACGACCGGTGCGCTGCCGCCCGCCTTGAGCGCCTCAAATGCGTATTTGAGCGGTTTGAATGTTTCCATATCCGGCTTTTCAAATGTCAGTCCGCCCTCGAGAGCAAAGAAATCGAGCGAGTCGAAATCGTTTGCAACTCTCTTTGGATAGCTGAGCGCATAGCTAATCGGAATCCTCATGTCCGGATTTCCCATCTGAGCAATGATGCTGTGGTCTTTAAACTCAACTGCCGAATGTATGATGCTCTGCGGATGAATCAGCACCTCAATTTTCTCTGCCGGCACATCAAAGAGCCACCTTGCTTCGATGACCTCGAGTCCCTTGTTCATAAGTGTAGCAGAGTCTATGGTTATTTTTTGTCCCATTACCCATTTCGGGTGATGCAGAGCCTGCTGCTTTGTTACCGACTTTAATTCTTCCGCCGTATAGCCGCGGAAAGGTCCTCCTGAGCCTGTGAGCAGAATCTTATTTACCGGATTACCCTCGTTACCCTGCAGGCACTGGAAAATTGCGCTGTGCTCGCTGTCAATCGGAAGGAGCGTCGCACCTTTTTTCTTTACCGTGTTCATTACAAGCTCGCCGCCCACAACCAGGGTTTCCTTGTTTGCAAAGGCTATTTCCTTGCCCGCCAGCGCAGCCCTGTATGTGGGAACCAGTCCTCTCATTCCCATCAGTGAATTGATTACGGTATCCGCGTTTTCCATGGTAGCAATCCTATTAAGCGCCTCCGGTCCGTAATCGATTTCCGTTCCGACCACGCCTCTTGCCGCCAAAATCTTGAAAAGCGCATCCGCACCCTCAGCATCTGCGGTAACTGCAATCTCCGGATGGAACTCCTCTATCTGATCGGCAAGCTCCATTACACGCTTAGCGCACGAAAGTGCCACCACCTTGTAGCTTTCGGGGCTGCGGCGTATTATGTCAAGGCTCTGCGTACCGATTGAACCGGTGGAGCCTAAAATTGCAATTCTCTTTCTGTATTCTTTTGTGTTTTTGTCGTGTTTGTTTCTCTTTAATAGCATTTCATCACCTGTATTTAGCGCATCATCACAAGCGTAATGTAGTAATATACCATAGGCGCCGTAAAGAGTATGCTGTCAAAGCGGTCCATGATGCCACCGTGTCCCGGAATTAAGTTTCCGTAGTCCTTTATGCCCATCTTGCGTTTGAATATCGAAGCCGTAAGGTCGCCGAACTGCGAAATGACTCCGCCCGCTATGCCTATTATGAGGCAGTCCTTCATAAGGTCAGGTGCCAAGGCTGCGGCAAAGGCCGCGCAAAGTCCGAGGCTCCCAAGAGCTCCGCCAATCGCACCCTCCACTGTCTTTTTAGGGCTGATGTTTGGGCAAAGCTTGTGCTTACCAATCAGGTAACCTGTAAAGTAAGCGAAGATGTCGGTGCCGAAGGCTGTTATGAATATCAGCCAGATTAAGATTTTGTATTCCGTAAGTCCGTCCACGAGATAAACGTGATACGAGAAAAATACGATATAAAAGAGCGAAACCATCATCACCATCGCATCCTCGAGTTTGTCATGCTTTGGACTGAAAAGGAAAAGCATCGAGACAAACGTCACGAGGAAAAACCAAAGGACGTAGTAAGGCGACGGATCGTAGCCGCCTTGACTTGCACCTATGCCAAATGCATAAAGGAGCGCGGCTGCCCCGACAACAAAAGCGAACTCTCCGTGAATTTCGAGATTTTCAAAGCCCTTTAAGAACTCGCGTGCTCCGAATATTCCTATGAGAAAGCATGCTATTGCCAGAACGTTACCGCCAAAATATACGATTAAAAGAAGTGGCAGCATTATGCATGCGCTTAATACTCTGGTTTTCATTTGTTTCTACCTCCGAATCTCCTGTCTCTACCCTGATATTCCTCTATGCAGCGCTCGTATTCCTCCGGCGTGAAATCCGGCCAGAGGACATCGGAGAACACAAACTCGCTGTATGCGGCCTGCCACAGCAGGAAGTTTGAAAGTCTCTCCTCGCCGCTTGTGCGGATAATAAGCTCGGGATCGGGCACATCCGCATGGTGTATGCCTGTCCAAAGGTAATCCGAAATCAGCTGCTCGGTGATTGCCTCAGGATCATCCGGATCAATTTTTCCATCCTTTGCAAGCTTTGCTATATCGGCGACGGCCCTTCTGATGTCATCTCGCCCACCGTAATTAAGAGCGATGTTGAATTGGAGTCCTGTGTTGCCCGCCGTAGTCTTTAATGCCTTTTCAAGGCTCTGTACAGACTTTTCAGGCAACATGCTGTAGTCGCCCAGTACCTTTACCCTTACGTTGTTTTCGTGAAGCTCCTTAAGCTCCTTTTCCACGTAAACGACAATCAGGCTGAATATGCCACTGATTTCCTCTACGCTGCGTTTCCAGTTTTCCGTCGAGAATGCGTATACGGTCAGATGCTCGATTCCGAGCGTGCTCGACCTCTTCACGATTTCCTTCATCGCCTGCATTCCCGCATTGTGTCCTGCCATCTTCGGCAGGTTCCTCTTTGTCGCCCAGCGCCCGTTACCGTCCATTACAACAGCCACATGGCGAGGTATTCTCTCCATATTAAGCATAATTTAAATTAGCTCTCCCATTTCTACATTTTTTTGGTGCTGATAGTGTTTTTTAGTAAGCACCCGCATACTAAAACAAGGGTGAGTCGTGCTCACCCTTAATTACACCTCATCCGTCACCTTTGGTGACACCTTCCCCTCAAGGGGAAGGCTTTTTGGCATTTTCAGTTTGATTTCCATCAAACCTCCATAATTTCCTTTTCTTTATCTGCACAGATGCTGTCGATATCCTTTATTGCCTTGTCTGTAGCCTTCTGAACATCATCGAGTGCTTTTTTAAGGTCGTCCTCTGTCAGCTCGCCGCCCTTTTCCTGCTTTTTGAGTTCATCGTTTGCATCGCGGCGGATGTTTCTGACTGCAACCTTTGCGTCTTCACCCATCTTTTTAACTGTCTTTGTGAGTTCCTTACGGCGTTCCTCCGTAACAGGCGGAATCACGAGTCTCACGCACTTGCCGTCGTTTGTCGGATTGATACCGATATTGGCAATATTGATGGCTTTTTCGATGTCTCCGATTGACTTTGCATCAAACGGCGAAATCATCAGTGTGCGTGGATCCGGTGTGCTTACATTGGCAAGGCTCTTGAGTGGTGTCGGTGTGCCATAGTATTCAACCATGACCTTGTCGAGAAGTGCCGGATTGGCTCTGCCGGCTCTTACCGTATTCAGTTCTTCCTTTAAGAACTGCTCTGTCTTGACGATTTTTTCTTCGATACTTTTCTTTATGTCTGCCATGTCTTTTCTCCTTGTCTTAACTTATCTAACTATTGTGCCGATCTTTTCGCCACAAACCGCCTTCATTAAATTGCCGTATTCCGCAAGTGCGAATACATGAACCGCTATATCATTGTCCCTGCAAAGCGAAGCTGCCGTGCCGTCCATAACCTTTAAGTCTCTTTCGAGAACCTCGCTGTGTGTAAGCTCGTCGTATTTTACCGCGTTCGGATTCTTTTCCGGATCGTCGGAATATACAGCATCAACCTTTTTCGCAAGGAGGATAACCTCTGCATCTACTTCGGCTGCCCTCAGTGCTGCCGCCGTGTCGGTGGAGAAGAAAGGATTGCCCGTGCCTGCTCCAAAGATTACAACATTCTTTTCAGCAAGCTCTCTAACCGCTCTGCGCCTGATGTAAGGCTCCGCGATTTCCTTCATTTCGATGGCTGTCTGCACTCTTGTAGGAATGCTCATAGCCTCAAATGCCGACTGAAGCGCGAGGGAGTTAATTACCGTCGCCAGCATCCCCATATAGTCCGCAGTCGATCGGTCCATGTCGTTACTCTGACGACCGCGCCAGAAATTGCCGCCGCCCACAACCACAGCGATTTCAACGCCGAGATCGTAGATTTCCTTTACCTGAGTGGCAACCTCCTTTAGCATTTTATCGGAAAGGCCTGTTTTGGCCTCTCCCGCCAGGGCTTCGCCGCTGATTTTTAACAATACTCTTTTATATTTTGGTTTCATTGTACACCTCTTCTTTTATCCCACTTGAGATTATACCAAATTTTAAGTTCAATCTCAATCTCTATTTCGCACAATCTCAATCTCTATTTCACCGTCATGCAATATTTTGGCGATGACGGATTTCTGAAGCTCGAGATCCATTCCGGCAATGAGCTGAGGCTCCACAATCGCCGTAATTTCAGAGTTTTCAATTGTAATTCTTTTCTCCGAAAGGTAGCCCACATGCTCGTATCCAAGCATTTTGTAAGCGTTATATGACCTATAGTTAAAGGTGTCAAGATTCCGCCTGCCGCTTGGCATATCACAGGCAATATTTTTGTAAATCTGGCTGACCGAAACCTGCACTCCGCGCGAAAGACATTCCTCCACCATGGCGTAATGCATTGCCGCCAGTGCACTCGGGAAGCTTTTCGGTGCATCACAGACAGACTCCAGGTTGTTCGCGATGCCCGCACCATCAAGGAATCTTTCCCAAATCCTCGCCGCTCCCGCATACTCCTTTTTGAAGTGGAAGAGCGACATATCGACAAACCGGCCGCGTGAAAGGCAGGTCCAGATTGCGCCGATAAGCCTTTCGCTTTCCGCATTCCCCGCGTCGTCACCTGAGTAGACTCCGAGAATTATCCAGCTCTCGTCCAGTACCATTTTTGCGAAGTCTTCCGGTGTGAAGCGTTCATATTTGCCGCCGAGGCCGTAAAAATCGTCATACTCGCTTATTCCGAGGCGCTCCTCGTAGTTTTCTCCATTGATTAGCAAATCGCAGTAAAGCTTCGATGCCGCGCCCACATCCGTTACCGGCAGGGGCTTAATTTTAAGCGTTCCCGTCGGGCACTTTGCCATATATATTTTTTCACCCATTTTTGCCGTGTTTTCCATTTTTCTTTTCTCTTTATCCTTATCTTTGCTTTCTCTCTTTTCGCTGCTAAGCTTTTCGCGATTAAGCACGAGAAGCCCACCCTGAATCAGGGTGAAAATCGGAATGCACCAAAGTATTGCCTCATATGAGAATGTATTCGAAACGGCGGTTCCAATGAGAGGTGCCGTCATCATAGCCACGGAATTGAGCGTGCCCATGAACCCGAAAAGAGTGCCCCTGTGGTGCGCATCCGTATTCTCGGATATCAGGCTTGTGAGTATCGGCTCGATTGCGCCGCATACCAGGAAGTACAGAAGATATGTGCCGCAGAAAATAGCAAGCGAATAGTGCGGCAGTAGCAGCAGCGAGACAACAAGCGAAAGGCCGGTGAAAAGTACCACTACCCTGTATTTGTTGTGCTTGTCGCCAAGCCGTGAAAGCGTCACTGCGGCAAGTGCCGTGCCCACACCGCTTGCGCCGTTTATGAAGCCTGTGTAGCGCGCCGCGCCCACAATGGTGCCGAGCCTGTCCTGCACGAAAAGCGGCACGAAAGGTGAGAATACGCTGCGTGTCACCCTTACACAGAAGAGCACTGCGAAGGCAGATATGACAGCGGTTGTAAGTATGCTGCTCCACTTCCCATCGCCCTTTTTGCCTGAAGGCTCACCTGCGCCCACGCGGGCCTCGGCCCTTGCGATAGCGGCTCTGCCGTAGGTTGCCGGGTCCTCCTTCACAAGCAGAAATACCAGCATGCAGCCGGTGAACATCACGCCCGCGCCGATGAAGAAGCATGCGCGGTAGCCCACATATTCAACTATCATGCCGCCAAGCGCCGGTCCTATGGCATAGCCCAGGAAGTTCGAGCTTGTTAAGAAGCCAAGCGCGTACGACATTTTGTGGGACGGAGTGTTAGCCGAGACAAAGGTCATGGCTGCGCTTACCGTGCCGGTGAAAACGCCGTGCAGGGCTCTTAATATTATAAAGACGGCTACGGATCTTGAAAGACCGTAGCCGGTTAAAATCAGCGTCGCTCCGGCCATGGCACGCATCAGCATCATTTTTCGTCCGTAGATGTCTGAAAGCTTTCCCCAGATTGGAGAGACGATTGCCATGGTTGCCGCCGGCAGTGTGCTGCACATGCCAACGAGGAAATTGAGCGTAGTTACATCACTTACGCCCAGCTCCTGGAGATAGTATGGAATGAATGGAACGCCCAGCCCAAATCCGACCATTGAAAAAATCTGGGTAACCCAAAGCGTATATAGATTTGTCTGCCAGCGCTGAAGTTTCATTCGTTTATTCCTGTATTCCTGCCGCCTTTGCGTTTGACAGTGTTACCTCAACATCCTTTGTCGCATATCCGTTCATGCCAAGCTCTGCGATTGTTACGGTAACCTTTTCGCCATGGCGGTAATATTTGAGCGTGGACTTTAATTCATCCATGCCTGTAATGCCGTAGCCCTCTATCGAGGTGATGATATTGCCCTTTACAATGCCTGCCTTTTCGGCACCCGCATTCTTGGTAACATCACTTATATACACGCCCTGCGGCATGCCGTAAGCTGCCTGCGCATCGGCTGTCACATCCTGGCCCGTGATACCGAGGTATCCTCTGTCGGCCTCAGAAACTTCCGTGCGCTGTGCCATGCTTAATATACTTTCGATTATAGGCTGCGCTGAATCGATTGGAATTGCATAGCCCATAGCCTCTGCCTCGACGGATTCAACCTTTCCGGAGTTTATACCGATGAGCTCGCCGTTCATGTTAAGAAGAGCTCCGCCGGAGTTGCCCGGATTGATTGCGGCATCAGTCTGCAGATATTCGCCGGTAACTGTGGACCCGTCGGTTCCCGCAAGTGTGCGGGTCCTTGAGAGTGCACTTATGTAGCCGACAGTTACGGACTGACCGTAGCCGAGAGCATTACCGATTGCAACGACCTGCTGTCCGAGGACTAAACTTGCGGATGTACCAAGTGTTGCCACCCTTATGTTTTCAAGTGTTTTCTTCGAAAGGTCGTCGACACTTACCGCAATGACTGCGATGTCGCGTGCCGAATCATAACCCTTCACAACTGCGGAAACCGCATCAGCATCGCCTGCGTCGGCTCTGGTTCCGTCGTAGTCAAATACTACTGTAAGCTGGTTGCTGCCGGAAACCACATGATAGTTTGTTACTATGTAAAGCTCGTTGTCGCTCTGTCCGATTATGACGCCCGACCCGCTTGACATGCTTTCCTGCTGGAAGGTGCCAAAGAAGGTGCGCACCTCCGTAACGCCTTTGTTCGTGATTGACACAACGGAAGGCATTGCGTTTGCCACAACCTGTGCGACCGATGTATCACCGCTTGTCCGGTTACTGTCTGAAACCGGCGAAACTGTGCCGATTGAGACGTTGTTATCTCCATAAGCCTGCTTTATATAGTGCGTCGTAACGCCGAAGGCTCCGCCCGCAACAGTGCCAAATAGCAGCGCTCCGACAAGGAGCATTGCGATTTTCTTTGTTCTGTTGCTGTTTTTAATACGCTGCCAAAGTGAAGCAGTCTTTTCAACCGCTCGGCTACCAAACTCGCTCTTTGGCATCTCACCCTCGTAGGTTGATGTAAATGCGCCGTAGCGAGGTGCCTCGCCTTCAGTGTGAGGCTCGCTTTCGGTGTGTGGCTCGCTTGTCGCACTGTTTGCGGCGTATTTTTCGTAGATTCGTGCGGCGTAATCGCCTGCCTGTCTGTAGTCTTTCTCTTCCATTTTAATCCCCCCTGTTATTAAAGCCGCGGTTTGCTTCGCGTCTTTTCACAAGAAATAGTATATATTATCTCGAAGGCAAAATCAAAACCTTTTTACCGTCTTGACTGCATGATAGAACATCTTTTAGACATCTTCGTGTCTTTACTGTGTCATTTCTGTGAAATCTTTTAAGGCAGCGGCATAAAAATACGCCCGATACGTGAGTACCGGGCGATTTTTGTAAGATTTGTAAGATATCTAAGTTATTTAACGCTTTCCCAACGGATTATGCATCCTATTTATTCAAGATCTTGCGGAATGTATCTGCGCAAGCCTTAACACCCTTGCGAAGAGTGTCATCATCTACGAATGAGAAGTTGAAACGAGCTGTGTTAACCTGTGCTGTTGCTTCGGAAGCGAAGAACGGAGCACCCGGAACGTATGCAACATGGTTCTTGATGCATTCCTTAAGAGCTTCGCCTGCATCGAGACCTTCAGGAAGTCTGAGCCACAGGAAGAGACCGCCTTCAGGAACTACCCAGGATACGCCCTCAGGCATTTCCTTTTCGAGTGCTTCGAGCATTACAGCTCTTCTGTGTCCGTAGATCTTCAGAACTTCTGCAATGTGCTCGTCGAGATCGAACATCTCGAGGTACTTGTTGCAAACGTGCTGTGCAAAAGTAC
Source organism: Bacillota bacterium (assembly GCA_016280485.1). GTDB lineage: Bacteria > Bacillota > Clostridia > Peptostreptococcales > Anaerovoracaceae > UBA3871. Next base: position 20,119 of record JAEEGU010000092.1, read on the forward strand.
CGGACTGGAGGTCAGTAGCCTGCTTTGCAACTGCGATCTTTGTGATGATTTCCTTTTTACCTGTCATCCAACCAAGACGGAATCCAGGAGCGAGAACCTTGGAGAATGTGCACATGTACACAACCTTTTCCATAGTATCGAGAGTCTTGATGGAAGGAACCATCTCACCTGTGTAGCGGAGTTCGCCGTAAGGGTTATCCTCGAGTACGAGGATTGGGTACTTGTTAACAACCTCGATGAGGCCCTTCCTTCTCTCGAATGTCATTGTCTTTCCTGTAGGGTTCTGGAAATCAGGAATTACATAGAGAAGCTTTGCATTAGGATACTTCTTAAGCATCTTTTCGAGTTCCTCAGGGATGATACCGTCATCATCTGTAGGAACGCCGATAACTGTTGCCTGGTAAGCCTTGAATGCATTGATAGCAGCAAGGTAAGTAGGCTCTTCTACGAATACTACATCGCCCTTGTTGAGGAAAATCTTGCCTGCGAGGTCAAGACCCTGCTGAGAACCGTTTACCAGGATAACGTTTTCAAGAGTCTGACCCTTGATACCGTTGTGCTCAGCCATTCTCTTGATGAGCTTTTCTCTGAGGCCCGGATGACCTTCTGTGGAACAATACTGGAGTGCCTGTGGGCCTTCAGTCTTCATTACCTCTGCGATGGCCTTGTTGATGTCATCGAGCGGGAATGATTCCGGTGAAGGGAGTCCGCCTGCGAAGGAAATAATGTCTCCGCCTGCAGCAAGCTTCAAGATTTCTCTGATTGCGGATGCATTCAGGTTATCCATGCGCTCAGCATAGTTTGGGAAATTGCTGTTCATAAGATATACTCTCCTTTTTAAATAAATTAATTATAGTTGACTATAATAATGCGCACTCGCGTGCATTACAATTATAACATCAATACAATTTTTATGCAATAATATTCTGTTAATTCTTTATCAAAAAGAAAAGGCGAATCCGGATTAACCGAATTCGCCTGTGATTTCTTTCGTCTACGCTATTACGCGTTCATCTGCTTTGCAACTTCCTCTGCAAAGTTTTCTTCCTTCTTTTCGATACCTTCGCCTACTTCGAAACGAACTACCTTAGGAATGGAGAGTGCCTTGTCAACACTGCCAAGGTACTGAGCAACAGTCTGCTTTCCGTCCTCTGCTCTTACATAAGTCTGGTCGAGCAGGCAGATGTCCTTGAGCTGCTTGGAGAGGCGGCCCTCTACAAGACCTGTGAAGATCTTGTTGCCGGTGATGTTAGCCTTGTCAGCAACAGCGAGCTCAGCAAGCTTTGCCTTACCTTCATCGGAGATGAAGTTAGGGAGATAGTTGAAGTTAAAGCCCTTGTCAGCTCTCTTTTCGTTTAAAACTGCAGTGTCCTCTGCGCCCCAAACGCCGTTAACAGCCTTGTCAAGAAGGTCGTTTAAGATTGGCTTTGGAAGTGTGAAAGGATCGTTTAATGCGCTTTCAAGAGTGATGTTCTTGATGTTAGCGAGCTCTTCAGCAGAGATTTCGTCTCTGGATACATACTGAGGATTCATTGCAGCTACCTGCATAGCAACATTTGTGAGAGCCTCTTTGTTTGCATCGTTTGCTGCGCCGTTGCCCACTACGATAACGCCGATTCTGCCGCCGCCATGGATATATGAAGTAAGCACGTCGCCGGAAACCTTTGCGATTCTTCTGATGGACATGTTCTCACCGATCTTTGCGATCTTTGCGGTAAGAGTTTCGCCTACAGTGGAGCCTTCATAAGGCATAGCCTTGAACTTTTCGATATCATCACTTTCAGCAGTAAGAGCGAGCTTTGCGAGACCTTCAACGAAAGCCACGAACTCTTCGTTCTTTGCTGCGAAGTCTGTTTCGATGTTAACTTCTACAACAGCAGCTGTCTTTGCATCGTCTGTGAAAGCGATTCTTACAAGACCTTCAGCAGCAGTTCTGCCTGCCTTCTTTGCAGCCTTTGCAAGTCCCTTTTCCTTGAGATATTCGATAGCCTTATCCATATCTCCGTCAACTTCGACGAGAGCCTTTTTGCAATCCATCATGCCTGCGCCTGTTCTTTCGCGCAGTTCTTTTACCATACCGGCTGTAACATTTGCCATATTTTTATCCTCCTATGCCTCAGCTACTTCTTCTACTGCTTCCTCTGCCTCTGCAGGAGTGCCTTCGTCAAAGCTTTCACCCTGGTTAGCTTCGATAACAGCGTCTGCCATGCGGCCTGCGATGAGCTTTACGGCTCTGATTGCGTCGTCGTTTGCAGGGATTACGTAATCAACATCGTCAGGGTCGCAGTTTGTATCTACGATACCGATGATAGGAATGCCGAGAATACGAGCTTCCTTAACAGCGATTCTTTCCTTCTTTGGGTCAACGATAAAGAGTGCTGCAGGCATGCCCTTCATTTCCTTGATACCGCCGAGGTACTTTTCGAGCTTTTCAAGTTCGAGCTGGAGCTTGGTAACTTCCTTCTTTGAGAGCTTCTCAAATGTACCGTCTTCCTGCATTCCCTTGATTTCGTTGAGTCTCTTGATTCTGGTAGCGATAGTCTTGTGGTTTGTGAGCATACCGCCGAGCCATCTCTCGGATACGAAGAACTGTCCGCATCTCTTAGCTTCGTCTTCGATAGCAGCCTGAGCCTGCTTCTTTGTGCCGACGAAGAGGATTGGGCGACCTGTTGCTGCAGCTTCCTTCATGAAAGCGTAAGCTTCGTCAATCTTCTGTACAGTCTTCTGTAAGTCGATGATGTAGATGCCGTTTCTTTCAGTGAAGATATACGGCTTCATCTTTGGGTTCCATCTTCTTGTCTGGTGTCCGAAGTGAACACCTGCTTCGAGTAATTGTTTCATTGAAATTACTGCCATTTTAATAACCTCCGGTTTTTACTTGCACCGCTTGCTTCCTATGCGGTAAACCCTTTCGGGCACCGTGCCGCATGGCCTTGCGGTGTGCAGATTAGAAATAATTTATCGGTGCACAGAGCACCAACATCAACTATACTACAAAAGGCTTGCGATTGCAAGCCTTTTTTGCTTTTGACACCTATTTTTTTGTTCTGTTTTTGCGTGCCGCCACAGCTCTTTTCGCGCGGGTCTTCTTTTTCATCACGGAAAAGCCGAAAGTGCCGACATTTCGGCGCTTGAGCGGTATGTATTCACCGTGGCTGTAGGCCACAAGATCTGCTTTTTCCAAAGCAATGCGCCCATTTTTGTCCACAAGCTTCTCATCGACGTGCATTCCCACGATTTCAGCAACGAACATTGTGTGCGTCGGATAGTCGTGAGTTTCCACGACCTTGCACTCGAGATTGAGCGGTGACTCGCCAATCATCGGGCAGCTTACACGGTCCGCCTTTTCAGGTGTAAGCTTCATTTCGTGCCACTTGTCGAACTTTGCGCCGCTTTTAACGCCGCACCAGTCGCACGCCTTTGTGAGTTCCTCGCTGACCAGGTTTATTACAAACTCGCCTGATTTCTTTATTATGTCGTAGGAATGCCTCTCGGGACGCACCGAGATATAAGTCATCGGCGGCTCAGAGTTGACGATTCCCGTCCATGCAATCGTGATTATATTCTTTTCCTCACCTGTCCCGCAGGATACCATCACTACAGGGAGCGGCGCTTCAACGCAGCCCGGTTTAAATGATTTTTTCATAGTATTTCCCCTTTCATTCCTTATTTTTCGGCAACTCCGGATTTACCCACACCGTGCGGTTGCCCGTAAAGATGACCATGCCCGGCTTTGCCCCGGCAGGCTTTTTCACCAGCCTCACAGGCACATAATCCACCGGCACATTTTCGCCGCCGCGTGCCTGACTGTGATAAGCGGCAATAGACGCCGCCTCGTATATCGTTTCCTCTCCAAGCTCGTCTGCTGTAAGGCCTTCGGAAAACAATATTACATGAGATCCGTGAATGTCCTTTGTGTGGAGCCAGATGTCCTTTGCTCCGGCGGTTTTGAAGGTCAGATTGTCGTTTTCCACATTATTCTTACCGACAAGCACTCGGTATCCGGTGCTCGTGCGGTATTCGAGCGGTTTTTGCCTATGCTTACGCAGAGCAAAGGCATTCTTTTTCCGCGAAAGGTATCCACCGCTCACCAGCTCCTCGCGGAGCGCCTCCGTTTCCTCTATGCTTGATGCATTCTGAACAAAGCTCTTTACGGATTCGAGATAGTTTATGTCTATATCTGCCTCGGTGAGCTGTGTCTGCTTTTCGTGGATTGCGGTCTTTGCTTTTCCGTATTTCTTGAAATAGACCTGCGCATTACGCGATGCCGAAAGGCGCTCATCGAGCGGAATTGAAATTTCTTGCCCGTCGTAATAGTTCACAACTGTAACGGATTTTGCCCCGGGCTGCACCAGGTGTAGATTCGCCGTTAAAAGTTCTCCAAAAAGTCTCAGCTCGTCCGAGTTTTGGGCGCGCAGCAGATCCTCCGAAAGACGCTGCTTTTTAAGATAGAGCTTATCTAATACCGCCTGAAGCGAACGCTCGAGATCACCTGACTTTTGGCGGATTCGGTTTGTTGTGCTCTTGCTTAGAAAATAGTTTTCAATAGCCTCGCTCGCGCTTGCAAACTCTTTTTTACTGCCCGCATCAAACTCCGAAAGAGCGAAGATATGAAAATCAAGAGGGCTGCCCGCCTCATCAAGGTAAACGGCAGGAGAAAGATTTTTAAGGCTGCTCATCGATTTAAGAAGGGTACAGGCTTTTGCCGGCCCGCCGCTTTCCGTGAGAACTCCCGCGATTTCGCGTGCCACCGCAGGCGCAATCCCGCCCACCTTGGAAAGCACCGCTTTTTCGCCGGAAAGCTGCGCAAGGTCGCTTTCCGTCACCTCATCGAACGGAATCTTGTCCTGAGCCGGCGGATACTCGTAGGTCTTTCCCGGGAGCAGCTGCCTTACACGGTTCACGTCAATTGAGATGTGCTTCATGCAGTCGATGATGCGGCCCGTGCCGGCGTCGGTGAGCGTGATGTTGCTGTGCTTACCCATAATTTCGACTATCAGCTTTTTATTGACCGAAAAGCCGAGCTCGTTCTGCGTTTCAAATGAAATTTCGATGATTCTCTCACACCCCGCTTGGGCCACAGACTCGATCCTTGCTCCGTGAAGGTGCTTTCGCATAAGCATGCAAAAAGCAGGCGGCTGTGCGGGATTCTCGTAGCTTTCACCCGAAAGATGAATGCGCGCATGATTTGTCGCGCAGCTCATATATAGCTTGTGATTGCCGCTTTGCGTATGTATGTTAAATACCAGCTCGTCAGATTCGGGCTGGTAAATCTTTTCTACTTTTCCGAGGATGAGCTTTTCCGAAAGCTCAGCGGCCACCGCACGGGTGACCAGTCCGTCAAATGCCATGTTGCCACTTCCTTGTATTATTTCCAAAATGGTAGTACAATAACTATGTTATCATAAATTTTTAGTTAAGAAAAGGAGCAGAATGTTATGATAAAGAGTATGACAGGATTCGGCCGTGCCGAATACAGTGACGGCAAGCGCAACATCACCGTGGAAATCCGCACGGTAAACCACCGTTACAGCGACATCGCAATCAAAATGCCGCGCCGCTATTCATTCGCTGAGGACAAAATCAAGAACAAGATTAAAGAGACGATAGTCCGCGGAAAGGCAGATGTTTCGATTATGGTTGAAAACCTGACGGAAAACGACCTTAACGTAACGCTGAACACAATGGTTGCAAAGCAGTATTACGAAAACCTCAAGGAGCTTGCAACGACCTTCGAGCTGCCCGGGGAAATTGACCTGCAGTTTATGGCAAACCTCCCGGATGTAATGAAAGCGGTGCCTGATGTGGAGGACGAGGAAGAAATCACCCGCAGCCTGCTTGCTCCTGTAGAGGAGGCCTGCAAAAAGCTCGATGAAATGCGTATCATCGAAGGTGCAAAACTAGCAGAGGATCTCATTCACAGAGGCAAGCTCATTCGCGATCTTGCCGCAAAAATTGAAAAACGCGCGCCGCTTGTTTCCGAGCAGTACGCAAAAAAGCTTAAAGAACGCATCACAGAACTCATCGGAGCTTCCGTGACCATACCGGAAGACCGCATTTTGCTCGAGGCCGCAATCTTTGCCGACAAGTGCAACATCACCGAAGAGCTGGTGCGCCTCGACAGCCACACCATACAGCTTGAGAGCATCATCACAAAGTCAAACCAGCCTGACGGTAAAAAGCTCGACTTCCTGGTTCAGGAGATGAACCGCGAAGCGAACACCATCGGCTCAAAGGCAAACGATATCGAAATCACAAACCTCATGCTCGACATAAAGGCAGAGGTTGAAAAGATTCGCGAGCAGGTACAGAACATCCAGTAACAGAATAAAAAGGCATCAAAAACTCCCCCCGGCTTTCCGAGGGGAGTTTCATTTCGTGTTCAATTCAAAGAATTACTCTTCTCTCTTGTATGTGATGAGGTCCTCTGCGATTTCGTTTGCAGCGATGGAAACCGGGCGCTCGATTTCAACCTCTGTGAGCTTTGGTTTGCCGTCGATGATGTCGCGAGCACGCTTTGCCGCAAGAATTACGAGAGTGTATCTGCTGTCAGCCTTTTTTCTGATTTCGTTGATTGATGGATATAACATCTACATTTCCTCCTTGTATGTATCAATAAGCTTGTAAATATCGTCCGTTACTCTGGAATGCTCAGCAACGAGTATCGCCTTTGCGCGTGCGATTGCCTCCTCGAGCTCTCCGTTTACGATACAGTAATCATATTTGTCGATATAAGAGATTTCCTCCATAGCCTTTCCCAAGCGCTTCCTAAGCGATTCCGGCGTTTCCGTGCCACGGCCCGTGATGCGCTTTCTCAGCTCTGCCATGCTCGGCGGCAGGATGAATATGAATATGCCCTTTGGATACGACTTTTTCACATTAATCGCGCCCTGGATATCTATATCAAGGAGCACATCATGACCGGTGTTCAACTTTTCGAGTATCGGTGCCTTTGGTGTACCGTAGCGGTTTCCGAAATTGCCCGCATATTCGAGGAAGCCGTCCTCTGCAATCATTTTGTCGAACTCTTCATCACTTACGAAAAAGTAGTCCTTGCCGTCTACCTCGCCCGGCCTGGGTGCACGCGTCGTCATGGATACGGAGAAGGTAATGTCCATATCATTAAGCAAGCGCTGTGCGATCGTGCCCTTTCCTACACCCGAAGGCCCTGAAATTATGAAAAGCTGTCCTCTTGGCATAAATCTTCTCCTCTTATACAATACTTCATTTTAGCACAAAAAAAACAGCTTTTCAAGAAGAAAAGCTGTTAATGCTGCTTTTGTGACCTACATATACCATCCTATAATTTTTTACTCATTTCACCGTAAAGGTTTCTAAACTGAGCTATCTGCTTTTTGCTGAGCAGATAGCAGGTCCCGTTGCAAAATCGGACTTTCCCGTCCACCGCAACCGATTTAATCATGTAATGGTTTATGGCAACCCTGCCTGCGACAATGAAACTACTGTCTAAAAAAGGTAAAGCGTACGAAATCTTTTCATACATCTCAAAGCATTTGTTATTATCAATTGTATGAAAGTACAATTTTCTTCCAAGCTGTTCTATAAAGGTGATTTCGTTCAGTGCTAATTTTTCGTCCTCTCTTCTCGTCTTCACCAAACAATACTCGATTTTTGCCATGCTTAAATGTCTCCTTTTTCAAAGCGTCACCGGAGCAGCATCAAATACATTATAGCATATGTTTTAAGTTGTTTTAAGGCGGCATTAGCCTATTGCCCGCTTGCCTACAATTCCTACTTACTTTATCTCATTGGGCTAAAGCCCGCGTGTGTCGGTTTGTGTTTTCAATAACGGATAAGCTTTAATAACTTCCAAGCAGTCCTTACAAATAAAGCTGCTGCCAAATCTAAAAAGGTCGTTCCTACTTCTACAAATCTTGCAATTTACCATCATTCCAGTCCTCTCAAATTCGGGCCAGGTAATGCCGCCTTTGTGCATAATAAGAATATGCCCACTCCCCCCTATATAGCAAGCGGTTTTTCCACATAATGTAAAAAGTAGCCGTTTAAATGTCATAATCGGCTACTTTTTTGTATTTTTTGATAATTTAAGTCAATTCTTTCCGCGTATCTTTTCAAGCATGCTTAGAAACTCCCTAGGAAGCGGCGAATCAAATTCCATATACTCGCCGGTACGTGGATGTTCAAAGCCGAGCACCTTTGCGTGCAACATCTGTCCCTCCGCTCCGAAGCTGTTCTTTTGCGGCCCGTAGAGGAAATCGCCGAGCAGCGGGTGCTTGATATAAGCCATGTGCACGCGAATCTGGTGTGTGCGGCCTGTCTCAAGCTGCGCTTCGATATATGTGAAGCGGCCCAGCCTCTCGAGCACGCGGTAGTGCGTCACTGCCCGGCGACCGCCGGGGCAAACCGCGTTTCTCAAGCGGTTTGCGGGATCGCGCCCGATGGGCGCGTCCACAGTGCCGCTGTCTTCTTTGAAGTTGTTATATACGATGGCATGGTACTTTCTGGTGATGCTGTGGACCTCGAGCTGCGCGGCAAGTGAAGCGTGAGAAGCATCATTCTTTGCCACCACCAAAAGTCCCGAGGTATCCTTGTCGATTCTGTGCACAATACCCGGCCTGATTACACCGTTTATGCCGGAAAGCCTGCCCTCGCAGTGGTAAAGAATCGCATTCACCAGCGTTCCGTCCGGATTGCCCGGGGCGGGGTGCACCACCATGCCGCGGGGCTTGTTTACAACCAGAAGATCATCATCCTCGTAGACAATATCAAGCGGAATATCCTGCGGAATAACCTCTAAGATTTCCGGCTCCGGGATAACAATACTGATTTTCTGGCCCGCCTTTACCTTTTCTTTTTTGGCGCTTTTGCCGGTTACAACAATGCCGTCCACCGAAACGTTTCCTGACTCGATCAGCTTTTGCACAAAGCTCCTGGAAACATCTTCAATGCAAAAAGCGAGAACTGCGTCGATGCGCGTTCCCTGCTTTTCTTCGTCAATTTCTATTGTGTAAGTGTTTGTCTTAACTTTTGAATCTGCCATTCAATTTACCAAATCCTGATTTACTGCTTTTGCTTTGCGCTGCGCGGCTCCAAAATCAAAAGATAGAGGACAAGCAACGCGCATCCGACGCAGATTGCGATATCCGCCACGTTGAATACCGGCCAAACCCTGAAGTCAAACATATCCACCACATAGCCCCTAAGCACGCGGTCGAACAGATTGCCCGCTCCGCCCGCAAAGATAAGCATAAGGCTATATACAAGGCAGCTGCCGTGCTGTCCGCGCCTTACGACAATTATCGTATAGACCAAAAGCGCCAAAAGGAGCAGCCCAGTGAAAAGACTGATAAGCTCCGTGTGCCCCTTCATAAAGGAAAAGGCTGCGCCTGTGTTTTGGACATAGGACAGGTGAAATACATTTTGGATTATGGGAATCGATTTCCCGGGCGGCATGCTGAGTACCACCCTGCCCTTTACCACCTGGTCTAGGGCAAAAATCACAAGTGCGAGCACAAATGCGTAAATACCGCTTTTATTTGTCTTCTTCACTGTCTTCTCCGGTCCTGATAGGCTTGAAATTTACCATGGTTTTTGCCATATCCACATCCTCGGCAGGCTTTTCGTTACCTACGGGTTCCATGATACGGGTCTTGAAATCATCTGTCGGTGTGGTTGTGAATACGGGTTCCTTTTTCTCTTTAGTTTCCGGGCTTGCTATATCCTTGAGATCGTCCATTCCGTACTGAGTGTAAATCTCCGAGGACATTGTTTCGAATCTTTCAAGCTCGGATTCAAGCAGGCTCTTGTAGCGAGTTCTGAACTCGGCAAAACGTCTCTTTAATGTAGCGTTTTCCTCTGTGAGTCTCTCCACGCTTTCGCGAGCCTCCCTTTGGATGAGCTCTGCATCGAGCTCGGCATTCTTGAGAAGAATCTCCGCACGCTTTTCTGCACTTGCGGAAATATCGCCCATGAGGCGCTTTGCAGCCTCGAGAGTTTCGAGCACCGTGTCCTCACTGCCTCTGTATTTTGTAAGGTCCGTTTCAAGTGCCGCTACCTGTTCCTTTAATGCAGCATTCTCCGC
>JAEEGU010000011.1 GCA_016280485.1 Bacillota bacterium
CGTCCGTCACTTTCCATTCGTCCCCGATCCCGAGGAGTTTCCCATAGTGAGTGTGTAAATCCATGCCTCATATTATCGTATATGTGCTGCCGATTGTCTATCCAGAAGAGAGCGCTTTCCACTAAAAGTTACGAAGAGCCTCAATCCCACGTTTGTACATTTCATAGTCCATTATTGCTTTGACGAAATCCTCTTCGAATATCTCAAACGGCTTTTCAGGCGTTGGATATGAAAGCGTCGATTTTGAAGGGCGAATTATGCGCTTCGTTCCAAGCTTTTGGTCATCGTGATGCTCAGTAATAGATTTTATCCAGTAATCTTCCTTTTCACGCCAGAGCCCTTTTACGTCCTGCCGTCCCTTGTTTTTAACAGTTTCAAGGCCATCATCTTCAATATAATAGCCTTCTATGTCTTTCCCGTCTTGTGGTGTGCCAGTTTCAAATACGAATATCGATGTCGTGATTCCGACCCCAAAGAAAAGATCTTCCGGCATCTTTACGATTGTCTTCAAAGTGTGCCGTCCTAGTAGTCGCCATCCATTATCTTTCTCCAGCTTTTTGTCTGGCAGTATGAAAGCACAAAGCGTCCCCTTTGGAACGGAATCGAGAACATTCTCGACAATCCGTATGCAACCATACTTCCGCTCATACGGTGGATTCATCAACACCTTTGTAATGCCCTTGGCCTTTATCCAGTTTGATGCTTGCTCGTGTCTGCTGTCCAGTTGTTCGAGATTCGTCTTTCCGTCCTTGTGTATAAGCATGTTGGCGCAGGCAAGCGCAAACACACGACGGTCCACTTCTATACCAAACAGCTGCCCCGTGCGTATCTCTTTGGACTTTGCCGATGAATAACCTCCAGCTTCTCTCATCATATTGCACATTGACTTTACAAGAAACGCACCCGTCCCGCATGCCGCATCAAGTACGCGATCTTCTTTCGAGACACCAATCAGGCGATACATGAAACTAGTTACATGGTCGGGAGTAAGTATCTGCCCCATCTCCTTCTTCTTGCGATAGCGGTTGAATTCATTGAAGAAGATTGCCATCACATCTTCGCCGTTCCAGTATTCTGAGTTGACGAGATCGGAAATCTCGCACACATTGTCAATCAGCTTGTCCAGTGCTTCTGTGTTGTCCGTGACCGACGGCTTTATCTTCAAGAATTCCTCCACAAGGAAATTTATCTTGCCATTTGGAACGGAAACATTTGCGTTGTCGGCATCAAGCGCGTCGGCAAGTTTTTTTGTAATCCAAGTATGGACGATTTCATAGCCTTGCTTTTTTTGTGTTTTAAGTCCATTAACAGGATTATACCGCTGCACGACAAGTGCGCAAGCCGTGAAAATCATCCTGTCGGTCAAGTCCGTCATTTTGAAGTCATTGTGCAACGAATCGTTGATGCGCTTGGTAACGTTGTATATCCGCTGCTTATCTATGATTGTTTGCGAAAACAGGCGAGTGTAATAAGATTTGTGTTCCAGCTTTCGAGAAAGACCAGATTTCACCTCGTTACAATCCTTCCAGATACGGACGCCTATGCCGTTTGTAAAGGATTCCAACTACATGAGAATACTTCTGCTTTGCTACGGCGATATTGCGCCTAATTTCGTTCTCATACGCCGCAACCGACAAATCCTTGTCAGAACTCTTAACTTCAAGAATGATGGCGACCTTGCTTTTATCGTCTGGCAAGTACCATCCATCTGGCTTGTATTGCTTTCCTTCGTCCTTGAACCCAAGTTGTTTGAAGGATGTCAATTGTCCAACTCCCTGCACGACTCTGGTCTCGCCATCGTTGAAGCCAAGCGTGTTTTCAGCCTCGGTGCTAACTTGATCCTCTGTCTTCATCCGTCTTCCTTTCTCGTCCGCCGCCGCTCGCACGACGGAGAGAAAGATTCGGGGACGCACCCCTTGATCGTCTCATACTCCACTGAGGGTGCCCTGCAAGATACCCGGAAAGAATACAAGACGACAGGAATGTGCGCCCCCGAAACGGGCGCACTCCTGCCAACTCGTCGTTCTTTCCTTGAAAAACATTGCAGGGCTTTTCAGTGGAACGTCGCGTTGCAGTTATGCAAATCGTAGTTGACGGGCCGTTGACCCGCCTATATCGTCTTTACGTCGGCAAGACCTCCTTCATTTTCTGTTAGTTTACCTTACCCGCATATTATACCAAATCTCCCTGTCAGCCGGCGGATGCCATTGCGGAAGAGGATCGTCGTACGCCTCGCGGACATGATCGCAATTCCGCATTTTTGGCGGCACGAACGACGGTTTCGGCAAGCTTCGCGACTGGCGCAGCGCCGCAGTCCCTCTCTCCCGAGGGCGCCTTCGCCGCAGCCGTCTCGGTCGCAGGGCGCTTCTTCGCCGCGTCCTGGCATCTTTCGAGCTCCGCTTTCCTGGCGTTGTACTTCCGGTTCTGCATGGCGTGAAGTATGCGCTTGATTTATCACGCTAGAAACACTTTATCCGTCCAGTGATTTATCCCATGCGACCATACACGCGCCGTGGAGAGGCAAAGGCCTCAAGTAACAGATTGGGGACTGTCCCCGTTCGCAGCTACAGAGCGCGTATCTTGCGGCTGACGCGGACGACGCGGTAGCCTTCTCCGTTTCCGCAGCGCGTATAGACCGCTATCACGTGCTTGCCGGACGGAACAGCCTCGTCAAAGACGACATTCATCATGTCGAGGTCGTAGCCAACGACCCTCCCCTTCGCAATGCGCTCGAATCCCTTGTGCGTGCGCTTTTCAATCCACACGCCCTCGTCTTCCTTCGCGGCGTCCACGGGAATGTCGCAACCGGAGATGCTCAGAACGTGCCCGGCGGCCATAACGTCGAATTTATTCTCAGTTTTGTCGAAAACGTTGTAGATATGCGAATGGACGGATGAAAGGTCGTTTACCGCCTCCAGCTCGTTCATGAGTCCGTTCACCAGCGGACGCCGCGCCTTCACCGCGCCGCGCACGAAGAGTCCTTCGGCGTCGGGCGAAGAGTCGCGCGCGGGAAGCGCGGCGGAAAGTCTCGGATAGAACGACACCAGCTCGAAGTCGAGCCTGTTCCCCTTGGAAAGCTCGTCCATGACGAAACCCTCAAGCATCGTCAGCACAGCCTCCGCACGCGAAAGATTCAAGCCGGAATACGCCGCCCAGCGTTCGACAAGCTCCTTCTTATCAAGTATCTGGTACGGCTCGATGTTGGCCTTGAACTTGCCGGCTGCATTGGCCTTGTAGGCAACCGCCTTGACTTTTGTCCTCGTCTTCATGTGCTTTTCCCTTCTTCTAACCGTGTTTTCAGGCTCTTTTCCCTATGCAAAAACCATTCTCTATCTGTGTTCGCATTGGAAATGACGTCATTATACCATAGAAATGACGTCATTTCAAGGGTCAAATGACGTCATTTGGACCATGAAATCACGTCATTTCAACTGCTTACACAGGCAGAGAAAGAAGCTCGCACAGTTAGGGGAAGGAGCTTACACACGTGACCGACGAAGCTTACATAGAAGGAGGAAGGCACTTTGGCACCTTAGGCGACCCTGCCAAGCAGGCGAAGCAAAGCGAATCCGCAGAAGAGCAGAGGTTCTTGGGTGTTATGACAATAAACGAGTGACGCCGAGGGACGGAAGGAACATGAGGGACAGGAGCGCGGAGGTATGCCAGGAGGCGTAAACGGATAGTCGTCGCAAATGGAGATTGAATGGGCATTGACGAACTTGTGATAAGATATCACGACATGAAACGGTCCGTGGAGAAACGGCCGCGCATTCTCGCCAAACGACTTGCCTTCTTTCTTGAGCAGTTCCGCCGCGTAAAGCTC
>JAEEGU010000093.1 GCA_016280485.1 Bacillota bacterium
GGCTGCCGGCATCAACGAGGTCAACAAGGGTATCGAAGAAGTATCCATCGTTATTCAGTCCAATTCCGCTACATCCGAAGAGTCTGCGGCTTCATCCGAAGAGCTCTACGGTCAGGCAGATATGTTAAAGAAGCTCGTTGCACAGTTCAAGATCAGCAACAGCACCGTTGCAGAGCCAAAGAGACTCACAGGCGGTTCATCCCCTGCCCCTGCCGCAAAGGCAGCACCGGCACGTGAAGAAATGCCTGAGCTCAACATATCACTGGACTTCGATCCAAACGATAAATACTAATACAAAAGACTCTAAGTCTGCCCCGCTCCGATTGGAGCGGGGCTTTTAATATAATGGAAACGGGCAATAAAAAAGCTACACCGAAAGGTGTAGCTCTTAATTTACGTAACTTTGTAACTTATTCTACTCTTCAGCAGGGGCAGCCTCTTCTTCTGCAGGTGCTTCTTCCTCAGCAGGAGCTTCGATTGTAGCCTTGATGCTGAGTGAGATTCTCTTTCTCTCTGTGTCGATGTCGAGAATCTGTGCGCTTACTTCCTGACCAACGCTGATTTCGTCAGCGATGTTTGTAACTCTCTTGTGAGCTACTTCGGAAATATGAACAAGTCCGTCAAGACCCGGTTCGAGCTCTACGAATGCACCGTATTCCTTGATCTGAACAACCTTTCCCTTTACAACCTGACCAACCTGGTACTTGTCGTTGATTACAGACCATGGTTCAGGAGTATTCTGCTTGAGTCCGAGGGAAATCTTTCCCTTTTCTGCGTTCATTGAAAGGATCTTTACGCTGATCTTTTCGCCAATTGAGAGAACTTCCTGTGGGTGCTTTAACTTGCCCCAGGAGATTTCGGAGATGTGAAGAAGTCCGTCAACTCCACCGATATCTACGAATGCGCCGTAGTCGGTGAATCTCATTACCTTGCCCTCTACTACATCGCCAACGCTGAGCTTGCTCCAGAGCTCTTCGATTCTCTTTGCCTTTTCGTCAGCCACAACAACCTTGTGGGAGAAAACAGCCTTGCCCTTGAGCTTGTCGACCTTTGTAACTCTGATGTCGAGGTTCTGGCCGATGTATTCGTCAGCATTCTCAATAAATCTGTCAGCAAGCTGTGAAAGCGGAATAAAGCCGGTAACTTCTTTGTAACCTGCGATAACGCCGCCGTTTACGGCTCTGATGACCTTTACGTTAAGGATTGATTTATTATCAAGAGCTTCGATTAATTCATCCCAATGCTCATTGATTTCAAGCTTTTTCTTTGACAGGATAATATCGCCATCATCAGTTCTGATAACCTTGGCCTGGATTTCGTCTCCCTCTTTAAATAAATCAGTTAATTTCTGGTTCTCTTCCATGGAAACTTCATCCTTAGGAATGATACCATCCTTCTTGCAACCTAAATTAACGATAACTTCTTTTTCGGTTACCTGAAGGACTTTACCGGTCACAGCATCACCTGTGCGTGGTAATCTTAATGATTTTTCGATGTCTTCCATAAAATCAGACATGCTCATGTTTTCGGTGATATTCTCACTCATGTTAGCAATAACCTCCTCAATTGCACTTTCAGGTGTCGATGCACCTGCCGCAACACCTATTTTATCAGATATTTCAAATCTTTTCAATGGCAAATCGTTAATATTTTCGATAAAATAGGCATTTTTGCAATATTTGGCTGCGATTTCGTAAAGTTTTTTACTGTTCGAACTGTTTTTGCCGCCTATGACTATCATCACATCTACCGATTTTGCGGTTTCTGCAGTACTAATTTGTCGTTCAGTCGTCGCATTGCATATGGTATTTACCACCTCGACATTTTCGTTATTGTGCTTCAGTATTTCAACGATTTCGTCGAAGTGCTCCGCCCTGCTCGTGGTCTGCGCCACGACATAGAGCTTTTCGCCGCGAACTTTGTCTGCTTCCTCTGCCGTATTTACGATAAGCGCAGTGTTTTCGCACCAGCCGTTTATGCCCACAACCTCGGGATGCGAGCAGTCGCCCACAATCACGCACTGCTTGCCCGCATCGTGCGCAGCCTTCACGTGGCTATGAATTTTTGCAACAAAAGGACACGTCGCATCCACAAGGTGCACGCCCCTCTTTTCTGCCTCCGCATAAAAGCTTTCCGGCATGCCGTGAGCACGAATCAGCACGGTATCGCCCGCCGATGCCTCGTCAAGGCTTTCTATTGCGGACAGTCCCGCTTCCTCGAGCTTTCCTGTAACATCCGCATTGTGCACAAGCTGCCCGCAGGTGTAGATGCTGCCCTGCTTTCCCTTGTTGTCCTCTATCAGCTTTTCCGCCGCCTTGACCGCTTCGCGCACACCAAAGCAGAAGCCCGAGTTTTTCGCTCTGATTATCTCGGCCATCACTTTCCGCCTTTCTTTCCGCCCTTTTTATTTTTGGCATTCGGCAGCCCCTCAAGGAACTTTTTGAATGCCGCCTCGTTGCCGTTTTCCGTCGGCTCGTAGTAGCGCACTCCCTCCTTATAGAGGTTGTCCGGCAGGTACTGCTGTTCCACATAGCCGCCGTAAGAGTGCGGATACTTGTAGGTAAGCCCTATGCCCCGCTTTGCGGCTCCGCCGTAGTGCGCGTCCTTAAGGTGAAGCGGCACGTCGTCGATCTTGCGGCTGCGCAAGTCCGCCAGTGCCTTGTTCAGCGCTTCGTTTGCTGCGTTCGATTTAGGGCAGGAAGCAAGCAGCACCACCGCTTCCGCGAGGTTTATCTGTGCCTCCGGGTACCCTATCATTTGGGCCGCCTGTACACAGGATGTGACAATGGAGATAGCGTGAGGATAGGCCATGCCTATGTCTTCCGAGGCCATCACCATGAGCCTGCGGCCTATCATCAGTATGTCGGCTCCGCCCTCAATCAGGCGCGCAAGGTAATGCACCGCCGCATCAGGGTCGGATCCGCGAATTGATTTCTGGAGTGCTGAGAGCAGGTTGTATTTGTCCTCAGAACGGTCGTAGAAGTAGGTTTGTCTCTGCATGGCTTCCTGTACCATGGTCTGGTCCAAAACCTGTCCCTCGTTCAAATTTTCGGCTATAAAACCTATTGTATCAAGAGCCACCCTCGCATCGCCGCCCGACATCTGCGAAAGCACATCGATTGCGTCCTCGTCGTACTTTATTTTGAGACACCCTAGGCCCTTTTCCTCGTCGGTCAGGGCACGCAGAATGATCTTTTTCACATCATCCTTTGTCAGATGGTGGAACTCGTAGATATTGCGCACACGACTCAAAATCGCATTGTTAACGCTGAAATACGGGTTTTCGGTGGTGGAGCCGATAAAGCGAATTACCCCCTCCTCGAGCGCCGCCAGAAGCGAATCCTGCTGGAGCTTGTTCCAGCGATGAACCTCGTCCACATACACATAGGTGTGCGATTTTTCAAGCCCGTAGAATTTCAGCTTTGCAGCTTCGATTATCTCCTTGAGCTCCTTTGTGCCCGTGGTGGAAGCGTTGATTTCCCTGAAATCAGCGTCGAGCTCCCTTGCGATTATTCTCGCAAGCGTCGTCTTTCCCGTGCCGGACGGACCGAAGAAAATGGCAGAATCAAAGCTCTTGTTCTTTATTGAATTATAAAGAAGCGACCCCGGATACATAAAATGCTCCTGGCCGACAAACTCGTCCAGAGTCTGGGGTCTTAGTTTCGTCGAAAGTGGTATCATGTTTATTCTCCTACAAGGAGTATTATAAACCACCTGCGGCCTGTGGGCAACCATTGGTTGCAATTTGTACCGGCCCATGCCTTAGACGATGCCGCACAGGTTTGCCTCTCGCCTTAGCTTAATTATATGAGCATATAGCTCCGAAGCTGAGCAGTTTTTCTCTATGATGCCGATTGTCGCATTTATGTAAGAATGCAAATCACGGCTTATGCTTTCCCTGTCGATTTCGATAAGTATTTCCTTAATTATACTATTAAGCGTACCGTTAATTCCTCCGTTATCGCTTGAATTTTCAGTTCTTTCAAGCGGCATAAACAGAATCCGTACATCGCCTGCGCTCTCCGGGCTCACAAAGACGGTTTCGCCGGTCAGTACTAAATCTTCCGGGTTAATCAGGTATTCCGACATCCCAATGAGTGCCTTTAGGAGCTTTTCAAGCCAGGTGTACACCCTTTCCGCGGTGAGCATCTGCCCTGCCCTAAAGAGCGGCACAAAGCCCGTGGCATCGGATATCAGAGTGCAGCTGCCGGCAGAACCGTAGCTTCCGCCGCCGGAGTTTTCCGCTATCGACACCGGCAGGAAAATACCGTCCGGCATCACTGTCAGCATCTTTTTCACATATTCAGGTACCGTCTCCTTCGGAACGGTAGTTTCCAAATTATTATTCATTTACCTTTGTATCCTCCGCAGATTTTGCACGGTGTATAGCCCTTTGCCTCCGCATCGCTTTTGTCCATGCTGATTACGTATTTTTCAAC
>JAEEGU010000012.1 GCA_016280485.1 Bacillota bacterium
CTCCCATCATATTTTTGTCCGTTATCAGCACTATCAGACAGTTCGCCACCGTATCCGGGTCAATCGCATCCTTCTGACCCCCACAGGCAGCGCACGACAGCGCCAAACTTAAGCATATTATAATTGCAATAGTCTTTCTCATTCCGCCAATCCCTTTTATCTGGTACTTTTATCGTATGGAATTCCCTCCGCCTTCGGCACACGCGAATTCTTCGACGTAAACGCGAGCACGATGAGCGTAATCACATACGGCAGCATTCTGTAAACATACGGGCTGATGCCGAGCTGCGAGAGCATATACACGCCGTCGCCGTTAATATCGAGCGTAGCGTAAATCGCCGCGATGCACTTGAAAAGTCCGAACAGGAGCGATCCGAGTGCGATATTAAGCGGCGTCCAGTTACCGAAGATCATTACCGCCAGTGCCAGGAAACCGTAGCCTGCAACTTCACCTGTTGAGGTGCAGTTTGCAGTGGTCATTGAATATGTAAAGCCGCCCATGCCTGCGAGGAATCCCGAAAGGCACACGCCAAGGTATCTCATCTTGAAGACGTTGATACCGAGTGAATCTGCCGCCTGAGGATTTTCACCGCAGGAACGCATACGAAGTCCAGTTCTGGTCTTGTAGAGGAAAATCGACACAAGAATGAACACCAGAATGCAGACATAAGTCGCAGGATAAACCTTATTTATAAAGAGGTCGATGAAAGGTCCCCAGCTGTAATCCTTTGGCAAGCCAAAGGTGCTCGGACGGATCATAAACCAGCTCGCCGCACCGCCCTTTGAAAGGCCGAGTGTGTTCTGCTGAGCAATCATGTAGATGAAGAACAGAACAAGTGCAGGAGCAAGGAGATTAAGTGCAGTACCGCCGATGGTCTGATCGGCCCTTAGGTTAATTGCCGAAAAGGCCAGGAGCAGTGAGAAAATCGCACCGCATATTCCTACAAGGAACATTACGATTATCATCATCAAAAGGCCCTGCTCCGTCTGCCAGCCTGCATCGATAAAGCCTCTGCAGAAGACGACTCCCATAAAGGCACCGAAAATCATGATACCTTCGAGGGCGAGGTTGATGACGCCGGAACGCTCGGCACATACACCCGCAAGTGCTACGAGCATCAGAGGAATCGCATAAAGCATTGTTTGTTGAATCAAGAATACCATTAAGCTTTTCCTCCTTCCTCGACTGTCTCAGCATTTACATTTTTGCCATCCTCGTTTGCCTTTCTCCTGCCCTTTATCATCAGCTTGAAGAACATTGCAAACGCCGAAAGGTATACAATCGTCGCTATGATAATGTCCGCGATATATTCGTTGTAAGCTGTAAGGTATTTGAGCTGCAGTCCCGCAACGTTGAGCATGGACATGAAAATACCCGCAAATATTACTCCGATTGGATGGTTTGCCGCAAGTAGCGCAACCGGGATACCGTTAAAGCCGTCAGCCGGAAGCGTCATGTAGGTCGACCAGAAGAACTCTGTGTTACCTGAGAGGTAGTAGAGGCAGCCGCCCGCAGATGCAAGCGCGCCCGCAATTACCATAGACAGCACGATATTCTTGCGGTCGTTTATGCCGGCATATTTTGCGGCATGTCTGTTGGATCCGCAGGCCTTGAGCTCGTAGCCAAGTGTGGTCTTTGTCATGATGACCCACATGATTACCGCAATCAGACATGCAACCCAGAAACCGCCGTTTGCCTGAGAGCCCGGAAATAGTGCTTCCATTCCCCACTTCGGTGTGGAAACGCCCACATTCTTTAACGGAATGATGTAGCCGACCTTTCCGCCCTCGGCGCTGTTTTTGAACACATCATGAGCTTCAAACCACCATGTGACAAGGTTTGCCGCAATCCAGTTTGTCATGATGCATGTGATAACCTCGTTGATATTAAGATATGCCTTGAAAAGGCCCGGAATCGCGCCCCAAAGGCCGCCAAGCAGCATGCCCACAAGAAGCGCCGCAATCCACACAAGCCACGCCGGGCAGCCCTTCCACGCAAGTGTAAGGCCAACGCTTAGGGTTCCCATCGTGCCCATCAGGTACTGACCCGCAGCACCGATATTAAAGAGGCCTGTCTTGAAGGCAACCGCAACCGAAAGACCCGTCATAATGAGCGGAGTCGCACGGAAGAGCATGTTACCGAAGTTTACAGGGTTAAATCCAAAGGTCAGAACTCCGCCGTCTCGGCCTGTTGAAAATACGCCGAGGAACACGAGCTTGATTCCTTCGATTATACCGTTTGTTGAAATAGTATCCTTTGATAAGCCGACGGCAATGATAATCAGTGTGCCGACCGCAAGGCCTATAAGTATTGAAAGAATGGAGGAAATGACGGTAGTCAAGCCATCCTTGCGGTACCATTTTGCCTTGCCGGTTTTACTGTCTAGTCTCTGCATCCTGGCCGTCCTCCTTTCCGTTATTCACATTGCGCTTTGCGCCGGACATGTAAAGTCCGAGTTCCTCAGGAGTCGTCTTTGCAGGATCGAGTTCTCCAACAATTTCTCCCTCGTAGAGTACGAGGATTCTGTCGGAGAGGCCGAGTACCTCGTCGAGTTCAAGCGATATCAGAAGGATCGCCTTGCCCCTGTCGCGCTCTGCCACAAGCTGTGAATGGATATGCTCTATCGCACCGACATCAAGACCTCTTGTAGGCTGTACAGCTACAATCAGCGGCTCATCTCTGTCGAGCTCTCTTGCTATGATTGCCTTTTGCTGATTTCCGCCTGACATTGAACGCGCCACCGTCACAGGCCCCTGGCCCGAACGCACGTCGTATTCTTCAATCAGCTTTTCCGTATATTCTCTCACCTCATCAAACTTGATGAAGCCCATATGCTGGAATCTGTCCTCTTTATATCTTTGAAGCACCATGTTCTGCTCCAAGGTGTAAGGCAGCACCAGTCCGTGCTTGTGTCTGTCCTCCGGAATGTGAGACATACCCGCCAGGGCACGCTTTTTGATGCTCGCATGGCTGATGTCCTTTCCGAGAAGCTCGATACGACCGCCGCTGGCCTTTTCAAGACCCGTAAGTCCATGTACAAGCTCTGTCTGGCCGTTTCCGTCGATACCGGCGATGCAGACGATTTCGCCCTTTCTTACCTCGAACGAAACATTCTTTACAGCATCGTTTTTGTGAATCTTGCTAGGCACGGAAAGTCCCTCGACCTTTAACACAACATCTGTAGGCTTTGCCGGCTCCTTGTGAATTTCGAGCTGGACAGGTCTGCCTACCATCATGTTGGAAAGCTCCTGCTTGTTCGTGTCCTTTGTGTTGACTGTACCGATGTATTTACCCTTGCGAAGAACGGTAACTCTGTCGGATACTGCCATGATTTCGTTTAATTTATGTGTGATGAAGAGGATGGATTTGCCTTCTCTTGCAAAGCCCCTCATTATTTCCATAAGTTCGTCTATTTCCTGTGGTGTCAGTACAGCTGTCGGCTCGTCGAAAATGAGGATATCGTTATCCCTGTAGAGCATCTTTAAGATTTCGACACGCTGCTGCATACCTACGGTAATGTCCTCGACCTTTGCGTCGACATTTACCTTAAGTCCGTATTTTTCGGAAAGTGCCATTACCTTTTCTCTGGCTTCCTTTTTCTTTAAGAAACCGAGCTTGTCTGTGGTTTCGGCACCCAAAATGATATTGTCGAGTACGGTAAACACCTCAATCAGCTTAAAGTGCTGGTGTACCATACCGATACCGAGCGCTGTCGCGTCGTTAGGGTTATTGATTTTAACCTCAACGCCGTCCTTTTTAATAGTACCCGCTTCCGGCTGATAGAGCCCGAAGAGAACACTCATAAGTGTGGATTTGCCCGCACCGTTTTCTCCGAGGAGCGCATGGATTTCGCCCTTCTTTAATTGTAACGTTATGTCATCGTTTGCCACGATGCCCGGAAATTCTTTCCGGATGTGGTTCATTTCAATTACGTATTCCGATGTCATATGAAATACCTTTTCCTATACTTTCATAAATTCGCAAAAAGGGGGAAATTACTTTCCCCCTTAAATGCGTTTTCTCAAACAAATGTAGTAATTATCTGATGAATGTGATGTTGTCAAGACCAGCCTGGCTAGGATCGCTTACGCTTGAGTCATTGCTGATAGCGATATCATCGTTCTTGATCTTTTCGAAGAGTGCGTTGTAATCATCAACGGACCAGTTCTCGAGTGACCATGTGTCAACAGGGAGACCTACTGCATTGTCCTTTGCTCCGAGTACGAGGGAACCACCGAATATGCCTTCTGCATAGAACTTAGTCAGAGCTGTCTGAACGGATTCTGCAAGGCCCTTTGTAGCGGAAGTGATTACTGTATCGGAAAGGATGGACTGGTCTACGTCTACGCCGATGGTCTTTGCTTCTGCAGCTTCTGCAGCAGCAGCGCCGGAGTTGAACATTGTACCACCGCACATGAAGATAACTTCTGTACCGTCATTGTACCAACCGGAGAGCATAGCCTGGAGGTCAGGAGAAGCGGAGAAGCTTGAACCGTATTCCCAAGAATATCTCATTTCAACTGTTTCGCCCTTTTCACCTGCAGCGTCATTTGCGCCCTGAGCGAATCCGTAACCGTATCTGATGCAAGCAGGGTTTGTGCCGCCACCACCGCCGGAGAATCCGAGCTTAGTGTAGCCTTCCATAACTGCTGCATAACCTGCGAGGTAACCTGCCTGTTCTTCCTGATAGGAAACGCCAACGAGGTTTGGATAACCCATATCCCAGCCGTCGATGAATACGAACTGTACGTCAGGATAGTTAGGAACTACAGCGTTAAGAGCAGTTTCCTGAAGGAAACCAGGAGTTACTATAACCTGAGCACCTGCTTCGCAAGCGTCTGTCATAGCCTTGATTCTGTCTGCATCTGTTGCGGAAGAACCGTTAGCAGGCTGATAGTACTTGTAAGTCAGGTCGTTCTCATAAGCGTACATCTTGCAGCCGTTCCAAGTGAACTGGTTGAAGGAACCGTCCTTTAACTGGCCAACGTCTGTTACCATAGCGATAGCATAAGTTCCGTCTGCGGATTCGCAGTTATCAGGAATGTCATCGTAGGAAACTACCGCATCTGTGTTACCATCGTCAGTCGGTGTATCAGTGCCGCCGCAAGCAGCGAAGCTGAATACCATAACGAGGCAAAGTAAAATTGCAAATAACTTTTTCATTTTGATTTGTCCTCCTAAGTTAAAACTTTTAACATCCACTAGTTATTATATAATATTTGCCATAAAAATAAAAGAACTTTTTAAACACCTCATCCGCCCATTCGGGCACCTTCCCCTCAAAGGGGAAGGCTTTTTGATGTTGAATAGCCTTCCCCTTGATGGTAAGGCTTTTTGATGGTGAATAGCCTTCCCCTTGAGGGGAAGGTGGGCATGTAGTGCTCGGATGAGGTGTCACCGCAGTGCCTCACGTACGTAGCCCAAAAATGCCTTTATAATACGTCCCGTAATCCCCCAAATAGGGTAAGGACCGTAGCTGTAGACAGGGATTTCCATATGCCCCACCCTCCAGCCGTAGCTGCGGTCAAGGCCCAGTCTCGGATAAGGGAAATCCTCCGGAACATCCACCACAATATCCACCTTCGGCAGCAGATACTCCACCTCCGGCGAAGAGCCTTCCCCTTGAGGGGAAGGTGGCACGTCAGTGCCGGATGAGGTGCCACGTGCCTCTGCCTCCAGCAGTGCGCGAAGCGGCACGTAAAACACTTCCGCTACCTCAGCTTCGCTTAGGCGCATGCGAGGTAGCGCCTCCTGCTCGATGGTGCCGTAATAAATATGAATGGTGAAACCGCTGTAGTTTACCAGCTTGTCAAACTCTGCAAGGACCTTTATGTCGCCGGGCTCTAGCCCCAGCTCCTCGCAAGTCTCGCGAACGGCCGCTTCTTCGAAGGTCTCGCCCTCTTCCACCTCGCCGCCCGGGAATGAAATCTCGCCCGGCTGGCGATGTATATGCTTGCCCCTTAGCTCAAGGAGTAAGCACGGTTCAGCCTCGCCGCTGCCCGGCTTTATGGTCGGTTCGTGCATCACAAGCGGTATAAATACCGCAAAATCCCTCTTCGACTCGAGGATTTTGCGCTCACTGCCGTTTATAGTATCGGCGATTTTCGTTATTTGGTTTTCCTTGCAGGTTTTACTCATATTCTACCTCGTCGCAAAAAAAGAGGCCACGGTTACCCGCAGCCCCTGTTTTCTTGAGTTTTTACTGCACGATTTCGCGCAGCCTCTTAATTCAGGATTTCGCAACCCTCGAAGTTTACGCCGACCATCTCTTCTTTGTCGCAGCTGATGCTGACAACAAACTTCGGACCGTAGTCCTCTGTAATGCTCTTTAATCTGTCGATGAACTCAGGCAGATCGCTGATTGAGAAATCGGCATGCTTCAGAATGCTGTCGATGAAAATGTACTCTATGTCATGATCGGATGCGATGATGCCATAGATGAAACCGATATATTCGTCACTGTCAGTTATATGCTTGTAGTCCTCCATACATATCAGTCTGATATTGTATTTCAGATCTGTTGTTAATCTGTTGTTTTTGCTCAGGAAAACTACGCTGCCTTTGACCTTCTGTACGAATTCGTTTGCCATATCGCACATTGTCTTGGTTTTGCCGCTTCCCTTATGCCCGATTAATAATTGCACCATAACTGTATCCTCCTATTATTTGCCTTTGTGAAGCACATGCCCGCATAAAGCAATGCATGCACTGCTTATGCGAATATTATATCACGAATTCTGCTGCTCGGCAAATACATTCTTGATTATATTCTCTCCACAGCGATACCCGTCTTGTGTCCGTTGATATCGAACTCGTCGAGGCCATCCTTTGAAATTACAGCCTTTGCGAGGGTTTCTGAACAGATATAGTCCTTGTGCTTTTCCACTGCAGCCTTAATCTCGTCGTCAGCATTAAGATAGATGTTGATGTTGTCCATCATCTCGAAGTCATTCTGCTTTCTGAGCTGCTGAACCTTCGAGATTATCTCTCTCGCATATCCTTCGCCGATGAGCTCAGGTGTAAGCGTGCAGTCGAGGATTGTGAAGAGACCGTTCTCCATCGATACCGCAAAGCCTTCCTTGCCGGTGATTCTGATGTCGACAAGCTCTTTGCCCGCCTCAAATGTTTCGCCACCTATCTCCACCTGAAGCTTTTCGCCGCTTTCAA
>JAEEGU010000094.1 GCA_016280485.1 Bacillota bacterium
AAGTAGCGCGATTACTCTCGAACTGCCTCTAAAGTTCAGATTCATATTCTTTGCCTATTTTCCAAAAAGATGAATACCCTTTTTATTGCGTAAAAGCTTCTCAAGTACCGGGATTTCGGTGAGAAGACTCATAATGATGACGCGGTCGTCCTCTTTGATTTCCGTATAGCCGCTTGGGATGATCAGTTCGTTTCCACGATGGATTGCAACAATCAGCACATCGCTTGGGAGCTTTAAGTCCTTGAGCGGTGTGTTCATGATGGCCATGCGGTCAGTTGCACGGATTTCCATAAGCTCTGCCTGGCCCTGAATAAGGTGCGTCGAAACGATACGCTTTGAGCCCTGAATGAAGCGGAGAATGTTGCTTACGCTGATATCCAGAGGATTGAGGGCAATGTCTATGCCCATGGCCGATGTAAGGCCGCTGTAGCTGTCACGGCTGACCTTTGCGATAACATCCTCAATACCGTGCTGCTTTGCGATGAGCGCCAGAAGGAGGTTTTCCTCGTCAAAGCCGGTGGTTGTTACGAAGGCATCCATTTCGTCGAGGTTTTCATCCTCGAGGAAGGTGGTGTCCGTCGCATCGCCGTGAAGTACCATAACGTTTTGGAGGTTCTCGGTCAGATAGTGACATCTTTCCTCGCTTTCCTCAACGATTTTTACGGAAATGCCAAACTCGGAGAGGCGCTGTGCCAGGTAAAAGCCTGTCTTTCCGCCTCCGATTATCATTACCTTTTGAAGGTCTGTATATTTGCCCTTTACGTGTACCTTTTCACTGAGGCTTAAAATCGGTTCTCTTTCACCTATTACGTAGATGCTGTCGCCCTCTTCGATGATGGTGTCGCCGTGCGGAACGATGACCTTGCCGTTTCGGGAGATGGCTGTCGCCAGCATGCCGGGCAGTACCGTGCGGAACTGCGTCATAGGAAGGCCAATCAGCTTTGGCATCTTCGCAACCTTGAACTCGAGGAGCGAAGCCTTACCGCTTGTGAAAATACCGTTTCCGAGCGTATATTTCTCAACAAGATATTTGTAAATCTCGCTGGTGATTACATTGTCCGGGTTTACTATGTAGTTGATTCCGAGAGTGTCCTTTATGAACTCAAGCTGTCTTAAATGCTCCGGGTCGCGCACGCGCGCAATGACCTGGCGGCATCCGAGCTGCTTTGCAAAGGACGCGATAACGATATTCTTTTCGTCATTGTCCGTTGCCGCAAGCAGAAAGTCGAATCCGCTTATGCCAATCTCTTTTAGGGTTCGCACCTCGCGGCCGTCGCCCTGAATCGTCATTACATCCATATGAAAGCTGAGACGATCTATGACGTCCTGGCTTGAGTCCACCACCGTAACCGAGTGGTCGCCGCCCAAAAGTGCCTCTATTACCTTGGTGCCGAGCTTGCCGGCTCCTATAACCGCTACTTTCATTTATGTTTACCTTTCAATTATATTTTTCCAAATTGACCTACAATATGTTACACCCTTAAGGCTCGGTTTACAAGTGCAATTCTGCATATTTTTAGTTTTTACCGCAAAAGGGTTTGCATCCACTGCTATAAAGAATTAAAATAGAAATGTTGGTGCAATCCGCACCGCGGCAAAACGAATCTCGGAGGTTTCAATGAAGGTAAAGCGCTTCATCGGCGGTTCCCTCGAAGAAAACAGCTATGTTGCCTACTTAAAGACAGGCGGCGAATGCTATATCATCGACCCGGGCCACAGCCCTGACAAAATACTCAAATTCATAAAGGAAGAGAAGCTGCGCCCAAAGGGCATCCTCCTGACTCACCACCACTACGACCACACGGACGGTGTTGACAAGCTCTGCGAAGCACGTGAGCTTCCGGTTTATCTGCACCGCGAGGATCTTGATATGTACGGCAGTGAAGTCGACGTCATACTGGAGGGCGACGATGTGCTTACGCTCGATGAGGACTACCTCACCGTAATTCACACGCCCGGCCACACCGGTGGCAGTGTCTGCTTCTACTTTGCCGAAAGCAATGTCATATTCACCGGAGACACCCTCTTTTACGACGACATCGGTCGTACCGATTTTAAGGATAGCGACGACAGACGCATGCACAAGAGCTGCCACAAGCTCAATGAGCTTTTAGGTAGTGACACCTTAGTTTACCCGGGGCACGACAATTTCGGCAGCATGAAGGCAATTCGCAAGGTAAATTCCTATTTTAACGAATATGCCGGCATAAAATAAATCCCGGAGGAAAATGCAAAATGACTGCATCCCCAAAAATCAAGTTAATAGCGCTCGACCTCGACGGTACCGCGCTCGACGGCAGAAGCCGCCTCGCGGATGAAACAAAGGAAGCCCTTTCAAAAGCCGTAGAGGCAGGGGTACATGTGGTAATCGATACCGGCAGACCCTTTTGCGCTCTCCCACAGGATATTTTGGATTTCAAGGATATAGAATATGTAATCGTATCAAACGGAGCACGAATCGTCCACCTGCCAAGCGGTCAGCTGATCCGCAATTCTTGCCTGAGCCCCGAAGCGGTTGACGCCATATACGACACGGTCTCAAAAGAGGATTTCCTCGTAGAGGTCTTCACAGACGGAAAAGCCTATATGGATCAAAAATTCCGCGTAAATATCGAGCGCTACGGCCTGTCCACAGGGCGAAACGAATACCTGATGGCTACCCGCGCGGGAGTTCCCGATATACTCGAATTCTTAAAGAAAAACCGTGAAAAAATCGAAAGCGTTTTAATCGATTTCAACAATGACGAGGCAAAGGAACGAACCTGGAAAAGCCTCGAAGCCACCGGTCTTTGCACCGTCACCACCAGCATGCGCTCGAACATCGAAATCGGTGCTCTTCACACATCAAAGGCAAGCGGCCTTGAAACCCTCGGAGAAATCTTGGGCATTTCAAAAAAGCACATGATGGCCTGCGGAGACAGCCCGAACGATCTTGAGATGCTGAGAGCTGCGGGCTTTGCGGTTGCCATGGGCAATTCCACGCCCGACGTGATTGAGGCCGCAGATTTTGTGACCAAAACCAATTTAGAGCACGGCGTCGCCCATGCAATCTATAAATATGTATTAAATATCTAGTTATCCAGACTTTCAACAACCTTTTGAAGCTCGTCAATTTTGTCGAGCTTCTGTTTATTTTCCTCGAAATATCTGGTACTTTCCTCTGTAGTATGGAGGAACTCCTCATAGAGGTTTTGAATCTCGCCTCCCGTTGCAATTCCAAGCTTTGAAAGCTCGCTTACATTACGTTTACGCTCGAACTCATCCCCGTATTTGAACTTACCTGCCGCATAAGCCATCGCATTGATCGGCATCAGAATATGGTACTTAACAAGCCAGAGCAGGATTGCCAGTGCCAGGAAAAAGAATCCGCTGAAAATACCAAAGAGCTTTGCCAGCATCTCCTTTTCATACGAAAGGAGATTGCTCATCGACATGTCGACCGCGGCATAGCAAACGCAGTTTCCTTCGGAATCGTAAACAGGCTTGTAAGCCGTAAGCAGCCATCCGTAGGTGTCGTCTGTTATAATCGGGTCTATTTCCTTGCCCTCGAGAAGATCCGGCACCACATCCGCAAATCCGGCGTCAAACGGAATGACATCCCCAAGGTTTGAGGCAGTAATCGTTCCGCTGTCCAAATCGAATACCACATGACAGCCGTCAGCCAGAATCTTGTAGGCATATATAAACTGCACCTCGGGAGTATTATCAAGGATTGATTTCAAAAGCTTTTGCGTCGTGCGGTAATCGTTTGAATAGCCGCCCAGATTCAGATATCTGTCCACACTGTCTCCGTCTATTACAGAGGCCGCCATATCCGCAACACCCTCCGCAAGCTCCGTATGCTGCTTGATTGAATAATCGCGGAAAAGCTTTACCGATATTACCGTCGAAAGCATTACTATAATAAGCGAGAAAATGGTAAGCAGCAGAACGATTTTTTTGTTCAGTGTCCAGAAGTTTACCTTGTGGCTACGCATCTTTTCAATGCGCTCATCGGGAATGGGGTTCTGAAGCCACATTGTAAGCTCAAAGCGCGGCCAGAACCTGCGCGGTATCGCATTTATGAACATTCCGCCTACAGCTACGGAAACAAGCTTATCGACAAAGTTTACGATTAGGTTAAGCACATACCATTCACCGAAGCTGTCAAACTGCTCCCAGCGCATTAAAAATGCCATTACATTGTCGCTTTCGGAGAATTGAT
This sequence comes from Bacillota bacterium, assembly GCA_016280485.1. Classification (GTDB taxonomy): domain Bacteria; phylum Bacillota; class Clostridia; order Peptostreptococcales; family Anaerovoracaceae; genus UBA3871. Next base: position 4,205 of record JAEEGU010000094.1, read on the forward strand.
AGCCCGCAAGCGCCCATGTGATAAGGCCGCCTATGCCGCCTGTTATGATTGCAAGGCTTAGGATATATACGACCATGCTCCTCGCATTTTTAAGATATCGCCTCTGCGCTGCATAAGCAGTGATTATTGCCACAATCACATTGAGCGCACCGTAATAAATAGATACGGCATCGGACATATAATTTATGAGGTTTGTAAGCAGCGCTGCCGTAATTCCCGGGATATATCCGCCAAGGAATGCCGCAAGAACCGTGCCCGCGGTATCGCAGTAAAGTGGCAGCCCCGCGAAATTCACAGCCTGTCCGCCGCCGATATTCAGGACTATTCCCACCACACAGATCAGGGCCGGCAGGACTATTTGCCTTCTTTTGATTTCTTCGTTTGCCATATTACTCACCACAGTTTATTTATCAATTACACCTTCTATTGCCTCTATCAGTGTCTTTTTCACAGGAGGCTTCAAAAGATAGCCTGATGGCTTTAGTTTAAGCACCGCCTCCACATGCTCGCGATCGTTTACGCCCGTCAAAAAGATTACCGGGATGTCGCACATATCCTCATCGGCACGAATCATCTCAAGAGTCTGTCTGCCGTCGCAAACCGGCATTTCATAGTCGAGCAGGATTAAATCCGGCTTTTTCTTTCCGATTGCGGCGATTGCCTTCATTCCCGAGTTTGCGATTGTAACGCTGTAACGGTCATCGAGCAGACTCTTTATGCTGCGCAGCGTCATGGCGTTGTCGTCCACGAGCAGAATCTCAGGTTTTTCGGTCTTCGCCCCGATAGAGCCGTCATGCGGCGGTACCGCTATTTTGAGCCTCCTGCATACCGCAAAAAGTATGCCCTCGTTGTCTATAGGAGTCATCAGGTTTTCGAATTTCGGACCCGTAAAGTGTGAAACAAAGTTTGTGTATTCACCGCGGGCACCGACCGCCAGCACAGGTATATCCGAGTGCTCATTACATATATTGTCAAAGATCGACATATCGACATCATAAACGCCCGAAAGGAGCGTTATAACAATGTCCGGCTCGACGATATTAAGCATCGCCGAAGCATTCTGCGTCGTCTCTGTGCAGGTCAGAACTCTGAAAAAATTGTGCAGGTAATCGTGGAGCTCGGTAAGCTCGTTTCCCATTTTCGCTATAATCAGTACTTTTTCCATTGTGTTTTCCTTTCGGCTCTCTTTTAACTCTTAAAGCAGTCCTCTTATCTGTTCAATTACAGCCTTTGTCTCGTCCTCGTCCAGGTTCTTTACAGCCCCATTAAGCTTTCCGACCAGAGCATCGATTTCCGCTCCAAAGGTGTACTTTTTCATCTTTTCCATGATCTCGTCCGCCGTATCGACATCCAAATCCTCCATGGCAGGTATCAGCATTTCAAACATGGCATCAAGCATCGCCGTGTCGCCTGTTTCCGCGCCCTCAGCCGTGCCAAGGCCAAATACCCCGCGAAGCTTTTCAGTGTAAGACCTCCACTCCGCGATAAAGGTTTCGTGCATCGCCTCAATCGTCTCGACTTTGCCGTCCTTTGCGGCAAACTCGAGCATCTTTGCCATGCCCGCAAGCGGCACGATTCCGATGGTTGCAGCCGCAGACTTCATGCCGTGCACCTGGATGCGATACTCATCGAGGAAGCTTTGCATACGCGAAGCGTCGGAAAAGCTGCCGGTGAGGCCTTCGTAAAACTCCTGCAGCTTGTCGGACTGGAGTTCGATTATATCGTAGAACGATTCTACGCCGTCACGGAGCATCTCCTCTGACGGGAGATGCAAAAAGGCGTAGCTCCAATCGAGTCCCTCGACATCCGGGAGGTCCGGCATCGCAGCCTCGGAGCCGGCATCCACCCCCGCGCCGCCCGCAGCGGCGCGCTCCATCTCGGCCCGCTCCTCTGCAGTAAGCGGGTGCTTAAGCTCATCAGGCAGCGACTCACGGAGCGCTTCCTCGAGTTTGCCTGCCGCAACAGGCTTTGCCAGGTACCCGTCAAAGCCAAGCGCCAGATATTCTTCCTTCGCGCCCGTAACCGCATTTGCGGTCAGAACATATATAGGTATGCCGTTCATGCACTCCATTTCGCGCATTCTCTGCATGGTCTCGATACCATCCATTTCAGGCATCATGTGATCCATAAAGACTATGTCAAAGCGTTCATTTTCTACCTTTTCAAGTGCCTCTCTGCCGCTTCCGGCCTCACTTACGCGGGCCATGGAACGCTTCAGAAGGCTCCTGAATACCTTTCTGTTCATCGCGTTGTCATCGACAACAAGGATATTTGCATCAGGTGATGTGAACGCGCCGTCATCGATTGTAAATTCGCTGCTGCGCGAAGCTGTTGCATCAAAGGCTCCGATAGCCGTAGGATCCACTATACCCTGGTAAACATCAAAATAGAATTTGGAGCCCTTGCCGTAGATGCTGTGGACCTTTAATTCGCTGCCCATGAGCTTTAGAAGCTGCACCGTTATGGTGATTCCAAGGCCCGTACCCTCGATTTTTCTGTTCTTGCCCTCTTCAATGCGCCGATAAGCCTCGAACAGCTTTGGAATGTCTTCTTCTTTTATGCCCATGCCGGTATCCTCGACCTCAATGTGCATGGAGAGCTTATCGCCCTCACGTCTGCCGCCCACACGCAGCCAGACCGTGCCGGCTTCGGTGTACTTTACGGCATTGGTGAGAATGTTGGTTACTACCTGTCTTACCCTTACATCATCACCGAAAAGCTTTTTCGGTAGGTCGGGATCAACCTCTACGACGAGGTTCAAATCCTTTGCCTGTGCGCGCTGTGAAATCATGTTCACAAGGTCGCGAATCAGAGTTGAAAGCTCGTATTCAACAGGCACGATTTCCATCTTGCCCGAGTCAATTTTTGATGAATCGAGTATGTCGTTTATCAGTGAGAGCAGCGTCTGCCCCGCTGTGTAGATATCCGCCGCATAGCCTCTGATTTCAGGGTCGCTGCTTTCGCGGAGTATCATCTCGTCCATGCCGAGCACCGCATTTATCGGTGTCCTGATTTCGTGAGACATCTGAGCCAGGAACTTTGACTTTGCGTTATTTGCAAGCTCTGCCTCTTCCTTTGCCTCCTTGATCTGATCGTACTGGCGATTGATTACCGCCATATTGCCCATCTTTGCCACAAACCATGCAAAGAACAGCAGAATCAGCGACAGATTCACAGCCAGATAAATCTTGTAATAGGTATGCTCGTACAGCTTTGCCTCCTTGTGAATGGCGAAAACCATTTCCTTTTTAATCTGGTCGCTGCTGTCGCTTAATACCTGAATTCTCAGGTTGTGCGTGCCGTACGGAATCGAAGGATAATAGATTTCCCCAAGCTCCGACTGGCGCGTTGTAAAGCCTTCATCGTCTACGCCCTCCAGCGTCACGTGAATCAGAGGGTCCGATACCGTATAGTTTAATACTGCCGGCACAATACGGATTTGCCCCGCTCCCGCAGGAATATTGTAAACACCGTTTGACGATTTTATTTCTTCGCCGTCCTTGTATATACTGCGCAGCACAATCTGATAGTGAGAGTCGAAATTCTCGTAATCCGACATATTCAGTATTCTGACACCGTCCGTGCAGCAGAGATAAATCTGATTACCGTAAGCCGCATTCCACGCGTTCGCAGTCAGTGTCGTGGTCAGTCCTCTCTGACGGTTTAGAAGCGCATATGAATAGTCGTGATCGTCCTCGACAAGTTCGTTTTCGTTCACGACGAAAAGACCCGCACTGGAGCTTATAAATGCGCGACCGTCATCTGTTATGTAAATGTCGTAATTGTTGGTATAAGGGAAATGCGTGAGCTTCCTGATTGCGCCGTCATCCCCCGGTTCGTGATAGTAAAGACCGTTGCTTGCGACATAAATCCTGCCGCCATCCGAGCACTTTACAATCTTCATGACAACCTCGGAGAGAAGGCCGTCATTCTTGCCGTAGCGCGCCACAACCTTGTCATCACGGATACGGTAAACTCCGCCGCCGTCGGTTCCTATCCAGAGCGTTCCGTCGCTGTCCTCCGCAAGCGAAAGGATTTTCGGCACCTCTATGCCATCCCTGTCATCTATGGTTAGTACCGCCTTGTCGCCTACCATGTAGGTAAGTCCCTCAGTGGAAGCGATTAGCATGCGACCGTCCGAAAGCTCGTGAACAAATCTGAACTTTGAGCCGATGACACCCGAATTATCGCGGTTAAAGCTTTTCATTTCGCCGCTTTCCGAAATTCTGACAATGCCGTCTCCGCTGTATGTGCTTAGCCAGATATTTCCCTTGCTGTCCTTCATTATATGACGGATGCGTTTGCCGTCAAGGCTCTCTGTATTTTCGTCCCGGAGTTCCCTGCCGGTAAATCTGTCAAGCTTTAAGAGGCCTGTATCCGTCCCCACATAGAGCTTTCCGCCATCAATGA
>JAEEGU010000095.1 GCA_016280485.1 Bacillota bacterium
CGCGCTCGGTATTGCAGGCCGCGCAGCATTCTTTATGCTGCCGGAGTTTAAGCCTGTAATGGCGATTGTAATAATCTCTGCCGTAGCCTTTGGCGGAGAAGCGGGCTTTTTAATCGGTGCTATGACTATGCTGCTTTCGAACATGATGTTCGGGCAGGGACCGTGGACTCCTTGGCAGATGTTTACCATGGGGCTTGTCGGATTCCTGGCCGGAGTGCTGTATAAGAAGGGCCTGCTTCGCAGGAGCCGGGCATCTCTTGTGGTGTTTGGAGCCTTTGCGGCGACCGTTGTTTACGGCGGAATCATGAATCCTGCTTCGGCTCTGATGTGGCTTGGCGAGATAAACAGCAAGATCATTATCTCGTATTACATTACGGGCATTCCCGTGGATCTGGTTCGCGCGGTAGCAACCGCAGTTTTCCTGTGGTTCGGCGCCGAGCCGATGCTGGAAAAGCTGGATCGAATAAAGGTGAAATATGGGCTGGTGTCATAAAATAAAAACGGTTGCAATTGCAACCGTTTTTGTTATTTGTCATGGATTACAATTGCAATTTCTGCGAATTTATGCACTAAAAGCATGTATTTTGTAAGTTTAGTGCATTGAGTTTTTGCGATTTTGCAGGATTATCGACCGAGGATATGCACTATTTCATAAGATTTTACCGGTTTAGTGCATAGCTCAAACCGCATAAGCATCGATTTTTCAGTGAATTAAGCCATTTTATATGCACTAAAGGTCATGATTTTGTGCATATAGTGCATAGTTTGCAAAAAGGCTACGCCGCCGACAGCCCGCCCCACAGCGGTAGGTTTCTGCCTTGCAGAAACCATCAGATCTGACCCACCCCGCCGGCGGCGAAAAAGATTGACTTTTGGGGTTGGAGTAGTTATGATAAAAACATAAAGGAGCTACAGAAGAAGTGGCTTGCTAAATGTGTTTAAATGAAACCCACTCAGAAGGCCATTTTACAGAGTGGGTTTCGTCTATTTCTTCGACCTTATCCTTGACAGACGGTTTAATTTAGTGGTAAAATGAATGCGTTGTGAAGTTAATAACGGAGGTGTTTTGCCGGGGGCGCGTGCGCTATCGGGCAACTCAGAGGGAAGCAGGTGTGATTCCTGCACGGTCCCGCCGCTGTGAGCGAGGAGCGAGGTTCATGTGCTTTAGCACAGCCATTGCGCTTAGAAAAGTGTGAGAAGGCGAGCCTTTGCGTTGATACGCGAGTCAGAAGACCTGCACCAAACCGAAGACAAATCGACGGTGAATCGATATATTGTCTGAAATTTTTTATGCGGAAAAAACGGGCTGCATCGAGAAATCGGTGCAGCTTTTATTTTGTCGCAGGCAATATCGGTTACATCGGCGAAGCTAGCAACGGCTTTTCAGCAGCCGGGGGATGACAGAACCCCCGGTGGATTTCTCCGATATGTGCCGCCGGTCCGGTAAGTGACGATACCGGGCCGGAAGGGCATAACCCTTCGGGGGATTTTTTAATTTGTAGGCAATTATGAAGGTTTTAACAGTGTAGAGTTTTTGTGGAAATTAGAAGGAGAGACTGTTATGAATGTGAATTGGTTCAAGAATCCGGACAACGTAGTATATGCAGACGAAAGTCAGTTTGTAGATAACTTCGCACTGGAAACAGGTATAGATAATCTGCGCGAGGAAATCGAAGCTTTCAGGAAGAACCCGACAAAAGAGGGTAAAGCCTTAAAGGGCAGAAAACGCGTGTCGGTAAAGCTCATAATCCCGAACCTGATGTTCGACGAAAAGATTGATATGGGCGATAATGTTTGGATTTACATGGGTGATGTGATGGAAAGCTATTGCGTCTATCAGCCGTGGGATAAATAAATCAATCCTATATAAATCAATATTGAAAGGAGAAATTATATGCAAACAACAATGAAGAGCGCAAAAAGAGTATTATCAATGCTCCTGATTTTTGCGCTGGTAGTGGGAACTGCTTTTACAGGCATCGGCAGTTTCATGCATATTGCAGACGAGGCGTATGCAGCAGTGCCGAGTGTTACTGCAAATATTACACTTGTAGGCTCTGAAAACTGGACAGGCTGGAATGGGGGAAAGCATCCGGTTATTGCTCAGAAACTTGAGATTAATAAGTTTAATATTGCGCCGTTTATTACGGGTAGTACAGCAGGGTTCACAGAACCTGATGGCATTAAAACAGCGCATGCTTTGATTGAAGCTGTTTATTATTCAATCTATGGCATTGATGCTGATGCTGCAGGACTTAACGTGACTGCGGACAGTGATACTGCTATGGCGGTAAAGGAAAAATTAAACATTAGCTGGGAAGCACCTTATCTTTCGCAAAAAAGTGTTTATGGAAATTCTTTATACCAAGCTTCATATGTAGATAATGTCGCAGGCACGGGGATTGGATCCGATCCTGTAACAGAAGGCTCTAATATTGCGTTTGCCGAATATGCCGTAAATGGCGGGCAATGGGCTCCAACTTACAATTACTTTGATGTTTTAGAAGTTGAGCCTGAAATTCAAACGAGCGAATTGGGCACATCCTCAAACATAAAACTGAAGTTAAGGCAGAATCTTGCAGGATGGTCAGGGCCGAGTCTTGTAGAAGGTTCAATTATCAAAAAGTTTTTAGATAATACCGCGGATGTAAATTATCCATTCGGTGACAATCCTTGGCCATATGGCACAACTGATGTGAATGGTATCACATCGGTAGTAGTAATGGATTTAGATACCGTAGGGAATCATAGTTTTATCTTAGGTGGAGATAAGCCTGGCAATAAGCTTGCATACCTAAGATGTTCATACTACTATGACGGAACAACTATATCTGCCCTTAATATCAGCGAAGATATTTATACAGCAAATAATACATCGCTTGCGACATACACGATTAACGGGATAGATGTTAGAGAAACTCAAGCGAATGGGCTTGATTACTCGCTGGTTTCTACGGCCAATACAATTACGGTAAATGTAGCATTGAACGATGCTAATGCTGTAGTTGAGAATCAGAAGATATATGTAGACGGCGTGGAAAGCACAGCAACATTCCCTAACACAACCGGTGGTAGCGTCGATGTACCATTGGGTAATGGTGGTAAGGTTGTAAGCTTTACCGTAGCAAACGGAAACGACAAAGAAATTTATGCTCTCAATGTTATAAAGCTTTCCAGTGCTTCAGACAATGCACCTATAGTAACACGTGTAATCAACGGAATAGCAGATTACAGCGGATATACCGAGGCTAGCTTTGATGATGACTGGATTCTTGCAAAGCTTGCAGCAGGAAAAATACCTACTGCGGCTGAAAAAACGGGATTCCTTAAGAATACTTTGAATAAAGCGTCAGGTATGTCTGCAGGTCGTGCGGCAAAGTATGCAATTGCTCTTTCAGCACTCAATATTGACGCAACCAGAGTGCCGGCAGGAACTGACGGAGCTGAGATAAATCTGGTAGAAAAAGCATTTGTCGATGCAAACAGTTTAGATATCTATTCGCTTTATTATGTTCTAAATTTGGCAAACCTCAATATTTATGAGAGTACAAATCCAAATTGCACAAAAGCGCAATTGGTTCAGAGAGCGATTGATACATACGCTGGCAGTTACGGTTGGGGCAAAGACAATGATTTTGGTACAGATACTTCTGCAAGGATGATTGTTGCACTGTTGCCATACTATAATGCAGCAGGTACAGGCATCGATGGCGTATCGGCAGCACAATGTAATACAATAAAGAGCTATGTTGATGCAGATATTGCATATTACAGCACAGTTCAGGACGAAGCAAGTGGCGCGATACTTGCCTCATATGGTTCGAATTCTGACAGTACGGCTGTAGTAATTTCAGCATTATCAGCATATGGCAGAAATCCAAATGAAGTTAAGAAGAACGGCAAGTCCCTCATAGACGGACTTTTACAGTATGAAAGTGCCGATCATAGACTGGGATCAACAGATAAGACTTACAGTTCATATTCTTCATGGGAAGGCCTTGAGGCCCTTGGAAACTACAAGGACATGCTCGCAGGCAAAGATGGCAACAACTATGCATTTACAGCAAGCGTAGCACCTTATACCGCATGGCCGAATGCAAATCTTCTGACAAACATCAGTATAACAGTACCGACCAAGACTACATACAACGTAGGTGAAAACTTCAGTTTGGATGGTCTTAGCGTAAAAGCAATATTTAACGGAGATACAGCAACAGCAACGGATGTTGCTTCCGGAGACGGTACAACAGGATACACAGTATCTCTTGCGGATGGTACCCAGCTTAATGCTGCAGGTGTTACAAGGGTAAATGTAACTTACCGTGGATATACTCAGTCGTTTAATATCATTGTAAACGCTGATGCATCCACACCTTACCAGGCAAACAAGGTAAACGTAAAGGTACAGAGCACAAGCGGCGTTATCGCTCAGGAAAGTAATCTGGTTATAGCTGATGACGCTACCGCGCTTGATGTGTTAAAGACCGTACTCAATAATGCGGGCAAGACTTGCGTACTCGAAAAGGGCGGCACATATGTTGCAAGCATCGACGGCCTTGGTGAAATGGACAAGGGTCCTAACTCCGGCTGGATGTACAATGTAAACAATGTTACTCCGCAGATACCTGCAAGCGATTATGAGCTTGATAATGGTGACACAGTTCTCTGGTACTACACTCTCGACTACACAAAGGATTCGAGAAACACAGGAATGAAGTCTGGTGAAGATACCACTACCGAAAAGACTGCCACCACAAACGTTGAAACAACAGCTACCGTTACTGACGGAAAGGCAACTGCAAGCGTTTCCGCAAGCGACGTAGCAAAGGCAATCGAAAAGGTTAACGAGCAGGTAAAAACCGATACTACAGGCAAGACTACCGAAAAGGAAGTCGTACTCGAAGTAAAGAGCACAGGCAATGTGGATGCAGTAGAGACAACAATCCCTGCAAACTCAGTTAACGAGCTTGCAAAGGCTGATGCGAACGTAGTTGTAAAGACAGAATGCGGCGATATCGAAATCCCTGCAGACTCCATGGACAACATCGCAACTCAGGCAGCAGGCCAGGAGCTCTCTATCACAATGGAAAACAAGAAGGCTTCTGAGGTCGTTGCAGCTGTAGGCGCAGACAAGATTAAGGAAGAAACAGGCCTCGAAGGAAAGGCTCTCGAAAATGTTTCCATCGTTGAAGTAACAATCAAAGCAGGCGAAAAGACAGTAACCTCCTTTGGCGGCAAGAAGATTTCACTCTCACTTCCTGCAGAAAACGGTCAGGCTGCAGGCAAGAACTACAAGGTACTGGCAATCAGCGCTGACGGCACAATGGAACTCATGACAGGCGTTTGCGTGGTTGAAAACGGCAAGAAGGTTGTAAAGGTAACATCTACTCACCTTACTACATTTGTCGTAACCGGTGAAGAGGTAAACAATCCGTTCAAGGATGTAAGCGCAAGCGACTACTTCTTCGATCCTGTACTCTGGGCAGTAGAAAAGAACGTGACAAGCGGCAAGAGCGCAGACACATTCGCACCGTTTGACGGCTGCACAAGAGCTCAGATGGTTACATTCCTCTGGAGGGCGGCAGGCTCACCGTGGGCAAGCGCTAATTGGCACTTCAGCGATGTACCGGAAGACGCTTACTACGCAGATGCGGTTGAGTGGGCAATCGCAGCAGGCATCGCAAAGGGCACAAGCGAGAATACGTTTGCTCCTAACGGCTCCGTAACACGCGAGCAGCTTGCAGCATTCATTTACCGCTATGCACAGAGCAAGGGCGAAGGCTTCACAGGCTCCTGGATGTTCCTGCTCGACTATGATGATGCATCGCAGGTAAGCGAGTGGGCAGACGAGGCTATGCACTGGTGCGTAATGAACAACATCGTTACGGGAACTACTGCAAAGACTCTCTCACCGGCAGGCGAGGCAAACAGAGCTCAGATTGTAACAATGCTCTACAGATATTTCAATCTGTAATGAAGGAAAATATTAACTAACTATTATACTTCCATAAAAGGCGGTGGGGTGACCTGCCGTCTTTTACTTTGGCATGTAAAGTTCGGGCGTCCGGGTATTGTCTTCGGCTCTAAAAAATAGTAATATAGGTATTGTAGCATAGGCTATGAAGAGGTGATAAGACAATGAAGAAAAATGGAAAACACTTACTTAAGAGCATAATTTCAGTTGTGATGACTGTGGCGCTGGTGCTGGGTACAGCGGCACTACCACAGCTTACGCAGGAGTCATATGCTGCGTCCTTATGGGAAGGTACAGGCAGCGGAAATCCGGAGGCTCCGTGGCAAATCGGCACGGCAGGCCAAGAGAGCGAGGTTAGAGCGTGGCTTACCAATGGAGAAGAATATGGAGAAAAGATTCTCCACATTGAAGGCACAGGAGTAATGCAGGATTTTGGTACGTACACCCAGCCGTGGAAGGACGAGCACGAACACATTATCAACGTTACCATCGGTGATGGCATAACAAATATCGGTGATTATGCCTTCTATCGTCTTGTAAATCTTGCTTCCATTACTATCGGAAGCAGTGTGACAAGCATTGGAGAATGTGCGTTTTACCAGTGTGAAGATTTGCTGCAGCCCACTATTCAGAATGTGATTTACATAGGTGATAGGGCGTTCGGGGAATGCGATTCCTTCGAATCACTTAATTTTTTCCCTACAGGCGTAACTGCCTTTGCGGATAACCTGTTTGCTGGTTGCGATGGCCTTACGGCAATCACAATTCCTGCACAGATAGAAAGCGTGGGCGAAAATGCTTTTGCATTCTGTAGAAACCTTACATCCGTTACGGCGCGTGGGGGACTTGATTTAAGCAGTGCTGCTATACCGAGCACGACTGCAATTAAATACATCTGTGCTGTACCGACCGTAATCGGTACACCGTTAGAATATAACGGCACAAACCAAACAGCACCTAGCGGCTTTGGCTATACTGCAAGCGGCACAGGTAAAGATGTGGGCACTTATACAGCTACTGCAACTCTCATTACGACAGAAGAGGGAGTTAACTATGTCTGGGGCGATCCGGAAACCATGACAGAGGCTGCATCAGGTTCCACAGCTCCAAAGACCTTTACATGGAGCATCGGCCCTGCATGTGCAACGGTCACGCCAAAGGATCAGACCGTTTATATCGGCGGGACTGTTCCGGACCTTAGCAATCCGGTAAACGGTACGCACTACACTGTAACGGGACTGTTCGGTAGCGACACACTGGATATCACGCCGGAAATGGACTATTTAGATGTGAATAACCATGGACATGCAGTGCCGGATACCACAACAGCGGGAAGCTATGAAATAGTCATCCGCGGCCCGAATACAACTACCAATTACGGAATAGAGTATGCCCGTGGCACACTGACTATCACAGAAAAACCGGCTTCGTCATCGGGCGGGCACAGTGGTGGTTCGTCATCCACACCTAAGGCAGACGCAAATACTGTAAAAAATCCGGATGGCAGCACTACAAACAGCACGAAGATCACAATCGAAACGAGAAATCCGGATGGTTCCGTTACTGAACAGACAAACGAAACGGTAAATACCACAACTCAGGATGGCAGCAAAATCGAATCAACCAAGGAAACCGCTACGACCACAAAGGAAAATGCGGACGGCGGTACTACGGCTACGACCACTACTGTCGAAAGCTCCAAGACAACGGCTACAGACGGCACCAAGACAAACACTGAGATAAAGACAGAAACAGTTGAAACTCTCGACAGAAACGGTAACGGCACGGTTGAGGGCACGACCACAGAGACGGTTACAGATATAAATGGCAAGGTACTCGGAACCACAATTACCGAGAGCAAGGGCACTGTTGCAACTGATGAAAACGGTACCAAGACCACCACTTTGACAAATACAGCGACCACAACAGATGCTAACGGCAATGTTACCACGGTTGTGACCATCAATGAAAAGGTAGAGACAAAGGACGGCGTTGTGAGCGATGTCGTTAGGGACGAGAGCGGTAACATTCTTACTGCCGGAGCAGAAATCAGCAAGCAGGCGGTAGAGGACGCACAAAAGAACGATAAGCCTGTTCAGGTTCCGATGGAAGTCGCAGCTGTAGCGGCAAATGCGGCAACGAATGCACCGGCTGTTGCAATCACAATGAAGGAAAGCAGCAATAATTCCGGCAGCGTAGCAAAAATGCCACGCGTTGAAATCGCGGTTCCAAAGAGCGGCCCGGGAATAATTGCAATGATACGCAATGCGCTGGGCAAGCTTACTCCTGTAAAGGAATGCCGTGAGGGCAGCGTAATCTTACCTGTTTCCGGCTCCTGCGAGGTCGTAATTGTTGACAATGCAAAGAGCTTTAACGATGTCAGCGCGAAGGACTGGTACTACGAGGGTGTGACCTTCGTGACCGCGCGCGAAATCTTTAATGGCATAGGCAAGGATACATTTGCTCCAAGCGCTGCCATGACACGCGGAATGCTGGCGCAGGTGCTCTATAACTTTGACCGCGATGCGGCACCAAGCAGCGCAAACACGTTTGCGGATGCGGAAGGTATGTGGTTTGCGGACGCGGCAAGCTGGGCGGCAGCGGCAGATGTCATCACAGGCACAAGCAAGGGCTTTGAGGGCAACGTAAACGTTACGCGTGAGCAGGTTGCTACTATGCTTTACCGCTACGCAAAGCAGTGTGGCTACAGCGTAAGTGCAAGCGGCGAGCTTTCTGCTTACAGCGATGCAGGCAGCACATCAGACTGGGCAACCGATGCAATGCGCTGGGCAGTAGGCGTAGGCCTTATGCAGGGCTCAAACGGCAAACTGAATCCGCAGGCTCCGGCTACACGCGCACAGCTTGCAGCAATCATGCAGAGATTCGTAGAGAACGTAATAAAGTAAGTTAATCTCTATTATATCTTTCCCATAGGGCGGCAGGGTAACCTGCCGTCTTTTAATTTAACCGGTAATAATGAACTGTGATAATAAAAATTCCGAATATTTTGTACAAATCTATTTACAAATATTTGCTTTTCCGTTATAATTACTATGTATATTTATGTGTTGTTTTGAGATTTGACGGGCATAAAACATTTTCAAGAAAGGGACAAAATGAAAATGAAAAACGGAAAGAAATCTATACGACTAGGCAGGATGCTGCGTCGCAGAATTCTGATCACAGTTATTGTTTCAGTTCTTGTTGTCGGTGTTACGGGATGTTTAACCATCAGAAACATTGCAATTAGCGACATGGAGGAAAAGATATCGCTCCAAAACCAGGCATACGGGCAGGTACTCGAGAGTGCGCTTGACAGATACAAGCTTTCCGTTCAGGCCATAGCCAACGACAGCAGAATAATGGATGCTTCACTGCCGTTAGCGCAGAGAAAGCAGATTCTGCAAAACCTGGCGGACACCTACGGATTCCTTGATGCTTCGGTGTCATATCCGGACGGTAAAACCTATAACAATACCGATATCGCAGAGCGCGAATACTTTCAGAGGGCAAAGGCCGGTGAGGCCTATGTTTCATCCACAATGGTGAGAAAAACCGACGGCTCGACAGTAATGTTCGCGGCGGCTCCGGTAATCAGGGGTTCAAACACCGTAGGCGTTGTATATGCGGCAATAGATTTCAACGAATATTATGAGCTTTTCGGGCAGCTTGATGTGGGCGAGAGAGGCTTTGCGGTGCTCCTTGACAAAGCAGGTACTATCCTGATGTACGAGGACAGCGAAATTGTAAACAGTATCACAACCTTCGCCGAACTTTCAAAGGGAGACGAAACATATTCGGATTACGCAGCACTTGCGGATGTACTCCTTGCAAACGATTCGGACAAGATTAACACAAAAATCAACGGAGAAAAATACTACGTTTCGTATTGTACGCTCAAAGGCTCGGACAACTGGTCATTTGCAATCGTATCGAGTCGCAGCGAAAACCTGGCGCCGATGGTCAAGAGCATGATGCTTCTCGTACTCATTCTGGCACTTTGCATAGCAGCGGCAATCATCGTTTCGGCGAGCCTTAAGCGTCAAATCATAGCACCTCTTGCAGGCATTACGGAGCGAATAAAGGCACTTGCGGCAGGTGATGCGGCAAGCCCTGTAGATGAGACCGGCACATGTGCCGAAATTTCCGATCTGCAGCAGGCCACAAAGGAAATGGTTGCTCAGATCAGCGGGCTTATCGACACAGCCGAAGAGCTTAAAAAGAACGTGCTTGAGGGTAAACTCGACTCACGTGGTGACAAAGAAAATTACGCGGGCTCGTATGGCGAGCTCCTTTCGGGAATCAACGCACTGCTTGATGCATTTGTCGGACCGCTTCGCGTATGCGGCGAGAGAATGCGTTCAATCGGTGTAGGCGAAATCCCGGAAAAGATAGACATAGAAAAGCTGCAGAGCAAGGGCGAGTTTGCTGAAATCGCAGGCTCAATCAATTTCTGTATCGAAGCGGTTGACAGGCTTGTTGTAACCTCGCAGAGAATCGCGAAAGCGGCAATCGCGGGCGATTTCTCGGAAAGAGGCGACCTCTCGGAGCACGAGGGCGAGTTCAAATCCATCATCGAGGGTGTCAACAAAACACTCGATGTTATTGTCGACAAGGCGAGATGGTACAGATCGATACTCGACTGTGTTCCGTTCCCAATCCAGGTAGTCGACAGCGATATGAACTGGACCTTTGCAAACGGCAGCTTTGCAGATGAGCTCAGAGCAAAGGGCGTAATAACAGGACACAGAGAAGATATCTACGGTATGGAGGCCATAGACAACAGACATCCTATGTGCTCCGAAGCCGAGAGTGGTTTTAAGAAATTCAAGGCCGGCATTAACGAATCAACATTTGAACTTGATGGCAGGATTATGCGTCAGCATACTTCGCTCTTAAAGAATAAAGCCGGTGAAGATATCGGAATGGTAGAGCTTGCGATGGACGAAACAGCCATTACGAATGCGCTGAATCAGGCAAAGGCCATGGCGGCAGCTCAGCAAACGATTGGCGAATACCAGGAAAAAGCGGTTAATTCGGTAGTAGGAAATCTCGAAAAGCTTGCCGCAGGTAACCTTGATATGGACTTCACACTCGAAGCACCGAACGAGGATACACAGGCAATCGCAGAGAAATTCGAAGCCATCAACGAAAACCTTTCAAAGTCCGTCGAAGCCATCAGGAATCTCGTATCCGATGCACATATGCTTTCGGAATGCGCGGTTGCCGGTGACCTTAACAGCAGAGCGGATCTTTCGCGGCACGGCGGCGAGTTCGCGGAGGTTGTTCGCGGCATGAATGCCACATTTGATGCAATTCAGGACCCTATAAACGAGGCTGTAACGGTAATCACGCGTATGGCGGAGGGCGACCTCAACGCGCGTATGCTGGGTCACTATGTGGGCGACTATGCAAAGATGCAAAAGGTTGTAAATGCGACATTTGCAAACCTGCAGGATCATATAGCGGAGATTTCACTCGTTCTTTCCGCAATCAGTAACGGAGACCTCAATCATAGCGTTACCGCCGAGTACAAGGGCGATTTCTGCGAAATCAAGAACTCGCTTAACAGAATACTCGATGCGTTAAACGATGTAATGGGCGATATAAACGAGCTTGCCGATGGCGTCAACACAGGCGCACGTCAGCTTTCCGACGGCGCACAGAGCCTTTCCGAGGCCTCAATTCGTCAGGCATCGGATGTTCAGGAGCTTTCCATGAACATGAGCAAGGTTGCCGAGCAGGTTAAACAGAATACCGAGGACGCACGCGAAGCGAGCAGGATTTCGGCGGACGCGATGGCCCAGGCCGAAGAGGGCAACCGCCAGATGAAGGAAATGCTCGTTTCCATGGATGCAATCAACGAGTCCTCGGAAAACATTTCAAAGATTATCAAGGTTATCGACGATATCGCATTCCAGACAAATATCCTCGCGCTGAATGCGGCCGTAGAGGCGGCAAGGGCCGGGGTACACGGCAAGGGCTTTGCCGTTGTTGCTGACGAAGTCAGGAACCTTGCCGCAAAATCCGCGCAAGCGGCTTCCGAGACTACAGCTCTCATCGAGGGCTCGGTTTCAAGGGTAAATACGGGTAGCGAAATAGCGGGCAAGACCGCTGAGGCATTAAACCGTATTGTTTCGGGTATCAACGAGACATCAAAGCTTGTAAAGCAGATTGCCGACGGTTCGGAGCTCCAGTCCGAAGGCATCGAAGAGGTAAACCGCGGTATCGCGGATGTAAACCGCGTAGTTCAGACAAACTCCGCAACGGCTCAGCAGTCGGCGGCTTCGTCGGAGGAACTCTACGGACAGGCTCAGAACATGAAACGCGTTGTTTCGACATTCAAGTTAAGACAGGGCGACGGTGTGTCCGTAATGGACGGCTTTGGCTTCATACCACAGCTTCCGGCAGGTGATGCGGGCGGTTTGGATTTTGATGAAATCGTGCTTCCTGAGTTTGATTCGGCCGAGGATTCTCATTCTGATATGCCGTTTATCACGCTGGACTAGCCTAAAAGGGCATACAGAGGCTTATATGGGCATAAAAATAACCGGTAGCGTTTTGCTGCCGGTTTTGTTGTGCCATCAATTATTGCTGTGCCATGCTTAACTAAATGTAGTTGTAAAGAAGCGGGTTTAAGAAGCTCGATGAACTGTCTGTCGCCGAAAGAGCTTTGAGCATAAGATATTCGTCGAGCAGCCCGGTCTTTGCAAGCAGCATGTAGAAGGACATAGATTCGTCTTCGTCGATGTAGGAGGAAACCCCCGATGAAGTGATATCATCGGCAGAGCTTGCCGCGCCGGAGACTGTGCCCGCTGTCAAATCTTCTCCCATGTAATTTTTTATATTGTTTATATATGTCTGCGTGCTCTTAAATGGGGGCACACCGCCGTATTTTGCGACATTGCCGGAGCCCGCCTGATAAGCGGCGAGAGCCAGGGTGATGTCGCCGTCGTATTTTTTGATCTTGTCGCTGATGTATTTTGCACCGCCCATGATGTTCTGTTCAGGGTCGAACGGATCGGTGACACCAAGGGCAGCAGAGGTTGCGGGCATCAGCTGCATAATGCCCTGTGCGCCGCAGGACGAAACCGCATTCGGATTGAAATTGGATTCCGCCTTTGCCATTGCCTTTAAGAGCTTTACCGGTACATCGTAGGTCGCCGCCGCCTTTTCAAAGATGGTATCAAGGTTTGTCTCCCCGGCCGCAGCCTCCTTGCTTACGATGTTTGTCACTTCGCCCAGAAGGGCAGATTTGAAGTCCACTCCGGCTGCAGAATCAGACGCTGCCGTATTTGATTTTGTTGCTTGAGAAGAGGAGACTCTTAACAAGTCTTCAATTGATGCCATGCTAATCATAGGTCAAAATCCGAATATTTTTAAGTGAAATAACGTAAATCTAATTTTATTATCAATCATCAATATGCCTAAGTCAACAGGATATCTGCGTTTTTTGGCGTGTTTGGGCATCTTTGGGCATGAAACCTAAAAAATAAAGGATAATTTTGTAAAAAGTAGTTGACTTTTGGAAACGTGTGGTGTATCATACAAATACGACGGAAAAATATGGTAAAAAGAAATGTGGCTTCCATATATCCGTTGATTTGGTAATACCATTAGGGAAAGGAGACAAAATGAAAAGGTTTATCAACATGAAAAGCAAAGCGGGAATGGAAATGGTGCAGGTGGGAATTTTAATCGCAATCGCCATTGCAATCGGTCTTATTTTCAAGACTCAGATCACGGATTTTGTAAACGGAACCTTTGCGGGACTTTCGTCGTTCTAATTGAGAAATCACGCGGGATCATGAGGTTAAGGCGGTGAAATTATGAAAAACGGAAAGCGTGGTTCGGAAATGATGGAGGCGGCGCTCACTTTTCCTCTTGTCATTCTGGCGGCAGTGGGGCTTTTGTACCTTACAATCGGCATATTTGATGAGGCGGACAGACTGACGGACGCTCAGCTTTCCGAGGAAAAGGTTTACGAAGAAATGGAGTATGCAAGATGCGTAGATGCGGGAAAAAAGGGGCTGCAGCAGTATTTGTCGTTCTGATATGCACAACGATGATTGCGGCCGTTACCGTCATAGGAAATGCGACCTTTGCGAGGCTAAAGACCGCATCCTGCGATGCGGCGCTAAATATTGGCTGCAGATCCGTTCTTTCGGAGTTTGACAGGAGGCTTAAAAGTGATTATCAGATTTTTGCTTACAAAGGCAGCAGCAATGAGGTCGAAGAAAAGCTTGAAAATTATATAGAACTCAATCTTTCAACCTGCATAAAGCCCTTCAGAGCGGGCGAAACGTGCGTAAAAGCGGACAATATCGAGTTTTCTCTTACGGAACCGGATGTGATCGAAAAACAGATCGTTCAGGCGGGGAAGTTTTGCGCTGCGGGAGTCAGCTATGTGCAAAAAAGAGGGAAGCCTATAGAGCCAAAGCTTAGCATAAAAAACAGGGCAATGATAGGCAGCCTGCCATCGCAGGGAAAGAACTTAAAGATAATCAACATAGAAACGCTCGATGGCACAAAGGCTTTTTCGGACCGGGTGACAGACACGTTTTTTACGGACAAGTATATTCTTAAAACCTTCGCCACCAGGCTCAGCGCTCCGCAAAGCCGCTACGGATATTTCAATTACGAGGTCGAATATATCCTCGCAGGCAAGGTTAGTGAAGCGGACAACTTAAAGCACGTGAGAAAGCTTATTTTTGCCGTCAGAGAGCCGCTTAACCTGGCTCACATACTCGCCGATCCTAAGAAAATGCTGGAAATCAAAAAGTATATCGCTTCTCTTCCGCCCGGGGCTTCCACCGTAACGGCGGCAATAATCGCAGCCGCATGGGCGGCGGGAGAGAGTGAGAACGACGTGAGGCTAATCCTTGCGGGCAAAAACGTGGCGCTTGCGAAAACCGCAAGGCAGTGGGCACTTAGCCTCGAGAATGCAATCGGTCTTGCACGGGGCGGGGCGGCCTACATCGAGCCTGCCGATAAAAAGGGCCTTGACTACGAGGATTATCTTAACATGCTTCTTTATATTGAGGATCGCGAGACAAAGCTTGTCAGAGTCATGGACCTGATTCAGCTGAACCTCCGCGCCTCGTATAACGGGAGTTTGCTCTTAAAGGAGCTTTACACGGGCTTTAGCGTAGATGCGGATGTGGATGGGAGGAAATATTCCTATGTTCACACTTATTGAAAAAATGCGTAAAGCAGGGCGTGCGGCGCGCGGCAGGGGCGGCTACATCATCACCGAGGCGGCCATCTTCATGCCGATTATGATTATCGGTCTTTGCAGCCTTTGCTTTATGATAAAGTACGGCATTCTCTGCGAAAAGGCGTATTATATCGCGTCGGAGGAGACCAAGGTCGTGATGCGCGAAATGTACGCAAGCGGCCTGCCGGCCCTGACAGCTCCCGCTAATCTTGAAACAGAGCTTGAGAGTGGGCTAACACGCATAAACGAAGCGAAGGTCAGTAAGGTAAGCCCGTTTTACGGCTTTCCGAATACCGACTGTGTGAAGCAGTGGAGCGTTGCGCTTGACATAGGGCTTCCTATGAATATCGATGTCGGGACGGGGAAGAGTGCCCCGGCGGGCTTTACCGTCTACTTCAGACCATTCATCGGAAGGGACAACACTAATGCCAATTTCGAAAACCCCGAGGAAGAGCGTGCCTACGAGGAAGTGTGGGTCTTTCCGAAATCCGGCGAGCGCTACCACACCGAAGATTGCAGGATAGTAAACGCCTATCCGCAGCAAAGGGTGCTCACGGCCGGGGTAAAGATAAAATATAACCCCTGCAAGCTTTGCAATGCAAAGGCTCTGCCAAACGGCTCGGTGGTGTACTGCTTTAAATCGGAGGGCAGCAAATATCACAGGGCGAGCTGCAGCGCCGTTGAAAAATACGTAATCAGCATGGACAAAAGCGATGCGGAGGCAAAGGGCTATACACCGTGCAAAATCTGCGGAGGATACAAAGGTAAATGAATAATAATTTGGAAACTACCGTTTCGAAGGAGACGGTACCTGAATATGTGAAAAAGATGCTGACAGTGATGCCGGGCGGTATTTTCCTGCCGGTGTCGATAGCGGAAAACTCCGGCGGGGGAAGCTACGGTTCTGCCGGCAGCTGCACTCTGATATCCGATGCCACGGGCTTTGTGCCGCTCTTTAGGGCAGGGCAGATGCTCACCGCGGAAAGGGTGTACACCTGGCTTGAAAAGCTCCTAAAGGC
>JAEEGU010000096.1 GCA_016280485.1 Bacillota bacterium
ACGCACTGACGAATCAGTTCCTTTGCCGAAACGCCGTCCGAAGGATTGACAACAGTCATTCCCGGAATAGTGCGCATGAGCGCCAAATCTTCAAATGTCTGGTGCGTAGCACCGTCCTCACCTACGGTAATACCCGCGTGAGTTGCACAAATCTTTACATTTGCCTTTGTATAACCGATTGAATTACGGATAATTTCAAATGCTCTGCCTGCCGCAAACATAGCAAAGGTTGATGCACAAACGGTTTTGCCGGTATGTGCGATACCGGCTGCCGCCGCATACATATTTGTCTCTGCAATACCCATATTAAAGAATCTGCTCGGATATGCCTTTGCAAACTCTGCTGTCATGGTCGACTTTGAAAGGTCCGCATCCATTACCACGAGGTCATTATTCTTTGCGCCGATTTCCACCAGCACCTGCCCGTAAGCCTGTCTTGTTGCCATCTTGTCTGCCATTAGAACTCACCTCCCAGCTCACGAATTGCCTGCTCAGCTTCTTCCGCATTCGGTGCCTTGCCGTGCCAGCCGGCCTGGTCTTCCATAAAGGAAACGCCGCGGCCCTTGTGTGTTTTTGCGATAATTACTGTAGGCTTGCCCTTGCATGCCTTTGCAGCATCGAAGGCTCCGAAAATCTCTCCGAAATTGTGTCCGTCGATTACAATTACATTAAATCCGAATGCCTTAAATTTTTCATCTATAGGTGCTACCTTCATTACGTCGTCGTTCTTTCCGTCAATCTGCAGACCGTTCCAGTCCACGATTGCGCAAAGATTGTCAAGGTGATAGTGAGCCGCAGACATCGCTGCCTCCCATACTATACCCTCCTGAAGCTCGCCGTCTCCAAGAAGTACATAGATTCTGCCCGGATCTCCGGAAAGCTTACAGCCGATTGCCATACCGCACGCAGCCGAAAAGCCCTGTCCCAGCGATCCCGTGCTCATTTCGATTCCCGGTACCTCGTGCATATTCGGGTGTCCCTGGAAATTGGAACCGATTTTGCGAAGAGTCAGGACATCCTCGGGTCTAAAGTATCCGCGAAGTGCCAGTGCCGCATACTGCACCGGACCCGCATGTCCCTTTGACAGGATGAATCTGTCCCTACCGCCCATCTTTGGGTTTGCGGGATCGATATTCATCTCGCTGAAATAAAGTGCGGTGACTATGTCTGCCGCTGAAAGGCTGCCGCCCGGATGCCCGGAGCCTGCAGCAGCAATAGCCTTGATGACGCCTGTTCTAACATTGGCAGCCATCTTTTCGAATTTGCTGTAATCCATTTTTTCTTCCTTTCAAACTCTTTAAGAATAATAGGCTTAATCTGCCCTGATACAACAGTTTATGTAAATAAATTAAATTATTATCGTGCGTACAATTATTTGCTCGCGATTACCTTTGCCATAAATACCGGCAGCTGCAAAACTCTCTTAAATCTGACCGGCTCCTTTAAGAATCTGTAGAGCCACTCGATTCCGTGCTTTTGCCAGAACTCCGGAGCACGCTTGACGGTGCCCGCCCATACATCGAGCGTACCGCCCACGCCGATTGCCGCCTTTACCGATGTAAACTCGGCCGCGTGCTCATATATAAATTTTTCCTGCTTTGGCGATCCGAGTGCCACGCAGAGGAAATCTGCTCCGCTGTCATTTATCTTTTTTACAAGCGCCGGTTCATCCGCCGCCTTAAAATATCCGTCGTTTGTTCCCGCAACGATAAGTCCCGGGAATTTTTCCTTCATCGCCGCCGCAGCCAAATCTGCTACAGAGGCTCTCTCCTCGTTTTCGGGCTTGCTGCCGAGCAGGAAAATTGATTTACCTGTACTCTCGAGCTCTCCCAAAATAAGAGTCAGAAAATCGACTCCCGTCACACGGTCGTGCAGTGGAAGATGCTTTATTTTAGCCGCCTTTACAAGTCCTATTCCATCCGGAATAATCAGTGATGCATGCTCAATTAAGTCCTTTAGTGCAGGATCCTTTGTCGCATTTACCACAATCTCGGAGTTCGGCGTCACTATCATATCGCAGCCTTCGCGCTCCATAAATTTTCTAAAGCAGGCAAGCGCTGAATCGTAATCGACCATATCCACCGGGATGTCCAGTATCCTGGCTCTTTCAATGCCCTCTTTAGTGCCCTTTAATTCGTTTCCCATAATCTTTCCCTGTCTCTCTATCCTTTTCGTGACATAATCTCACGAATCATCTTTTCGTTTGTGTCGAGGCTCGCCTTGAGACTCTTAACACGTTCTGTTACCTTTGCGGTTATCGCCTCTCTGTCCGCCATCACGCGATCGTATTCCTCCAGAAAATCAGCCGCGGTAAAGTCGTAAACCGAACACATTGCCTTTCGACCCACGCTGTGCATAAATGAATTAATCTTTGGGTCATAGGATATCCCAATCATAGGCATGCCCATGATTGCCGCATGTATGAGCGAATGCAGACGCACGCCCACGAGAATGTCCGTATTTCCGATGATGCTCATCATCTCTTCCGCCAGATATTTGTGCGAAACGGCACAAACCGAGTCGCCGAGGCCTCTGGCCTTAAGCCTCTTGGCAAGCTCCGATGCCACAGGCATATCCTCACTGAAGTGGAAAGGAATCAGCACTATTTTTGCGTTCCTCTCGCGAATTAATCTCTCCGCCGCCGTAGCGATTTCCTCTAGGAAGCTGCTGTCTGTTTTGCGTTCCTTTATCGCCATTCCCACAACAGTAGGTCTTTCAGCATTTTCAGCTGCATTACCGGATTCTGCCTTAAAGCTACCCTTTGTCTCAAACAGGCAGCCCTCCGTATCGAGGATTCTGCGTCCCTCCGAAAGCCCTGCGGGCTTAAGCTTTAAAACCGGATCCGCCGTAACAACAACCTTATTGGGATCGACCCCTATTTCACCCAGAAACTCGCGGCTCTTTTCATCGCGAACCACGATACCGCTGGCCTTTTTCAAAATCTTTGCCGTCCATTTGCGATTTCTCTGAAGATTGATTGGTCCGATGCCCTGGCTGTAAACGAAATAATCCTTTCCAAAAAGCCCCGCAAGCCACATTATAAACAGATAGTATATGATGCTGCGCTTGCTGGTCACATCCTGCAAGAGACTTCCGCCTCCCGAAATCAGAAGATCGCATCCCGCCACAGACCGCACGATGCTTAAAAGTGAGCGTCTGTTACGCGAACGCACGCCGTATCTCTTTGCGGTCCCTTCAGGATCCGAAGACAGAACGGTAATGTCGATGTCCCTCAGGCCCTCGCGCAAGCTCTCCGTAACCGCCGTAAGAATGGACTCGTCACCTATGTTGTTAAAGCCATAATAACCGGAAATTAAAATCCTGTACATCTTCGCTCCCTTGCCTACTCAGATACGGCAAGCGCGCCGTCAACCTTTTCCTTAAAGAACTTTTTATATAATTCGTAAATTAGATGGAAAATTATCACGCCTACAATGCCAATCGCAATTCCGAACAGGAGCGAATATCCTGTACGGGCAAAGCCCAGATAAAGCGGCGTTCTGATGTGCATAAACGTATTGATTACCGAAGTGAGTCCGATTACACCGCAAACTCCGAACAGTATAGTCCAAAGACGCAGCTTCTTTACGCTGCAATATACCATCAGCATAATTGCCGGGAATGCAAACATGAACTCCTTTGTACGCGGACGCGCAATCAAAAGCTCCTCGAGCTTGTTTCTAAATAGCATTTCCACGCTGGAAACCTCAATCGAGCTGTCGTGTCCCGTACGCGCGATATAGTAATATCCGACACCTGCCAAAACTCCGAGCGCGAGCACCATCCAGACCTTTATCTGCAAATCACAGAGGTCTTTTATGTCGTGAAGCTCGAGCCTGCCGATGTGGCGCTTTCTCGCGCCATAACCGTAATACGCAAGATATGCAACGGCAAACCACGCAATTGGCAGCAGCTGACTTATCTTAACACCGCGGAAAATATCAATTTCCAGCATGAAGCCTGTTCCCGATAAAGGTGCCGCCGTCATCATCCCGCCAATCAGCGAAATTACTACGGCAATAACAAGCGTAATAACGCCGTAGCCGAGAATCTTACCGATTCCGTAGCCACCCTCATTGTCACTTCCTTCGGCCAGGAAACGCGCCTCCCCCGTCACAAAGGTTACCGCAAGGCACCCGAATACAACGGCCGACGCAAACGAAGTCACCAGGATGCTCGTGTTCGGCATCACATAGTAAGCCACAAGCACCGCAAGCGCTCCTAGGCCGCACAGCACATAAGCCCACTTTTTCCTAAGCGGCAACACCGCGCAGAGTAAGAGCACCGCACCGAGTGCAGCACCGATTCCGATAATTACGCGCAAAACTGTACTCGGCTCTATATGACGCATTGCGCTCGCCTCTCCGAAGCTGAAGCCCTGCTTTGCAAGGCGCGCATCGAGGTTTGCAAACATGCTTGTATAATCATCTAAATTCGTAATGTATGTACGAGTATCCTTCAGCTCTTTGAAAGGCTTAAAATAAATAACGCGCACATTTCTTTCAGTTACGGCTCTGAAAAGCGTATTTTCGATTTCCTCTGCGCCCTCATAGCCGTAATACCGGTATCTGTACTGAATATAATCCCAGACGGTGAAAACTCTCACCGCATTGTAATCGGATGCAATTGTCACATCCTCAACTCCGTACTGCAGTATGTTCTGCAGCTGGGTGGTATTTTCAATCATTCCGATTGGAATATTATTTCCTATTATGTAATCCTTTGCGAAATCAATGCCGTCATCATAACCGATTACTGCCTCGCCGCCCGCGATCAGATAATCCGGTACGATTCCGTACTTTTCGTAGCCGGCAACAACAGCCTTTGCGTATTTTGTATCGTTCCAGCCGTTATAGCTTAACGTCCTCGGCTCTATATTCATGCCCGCAGCCTGAACAAGCTTTACCTTTTCAGGCAAAAGTCCCAGGCTCATGTACATGATTTTCGAAGACTCGATATCGGTTCTCTCAATAAATCCACCCTTTTTCGAGTTCATATATTTGTAAAGCTCCGAATAGAGCGTCACATCAGCGGTTCCGTCAATCAGGAAATACACCGAAGGTGTGCCCTCATTCACACTTACCTTTACGAATCTATCAGGCTGCACCCTACTTTCTATGCCTTCGGTGACAAAGCGTGCGGCCTCATCGCCTCTCGCTTCCACGATTACGTCAAAGCGGTCGTAGCCTCTCTCCTCGATGGCCGAAAGAAAAGCCGCCGGGTAGTTTTCGCGCCAGTCGGCCTTGCAGGTGATGTTGTACATTACATCGCCGGTTACATCGAGCTCCGTGTCCTCCATCAGTGTGATGATGCTTTCCTCGGTAAGTCCAACCTTATTTATGCCCATCTTTTTGAACTCGCCAAGCCACCAGGACACATCGTGATCCGACTGCTCCGCCATGGCCGCGATTTCATTGTAATCCAGCACCACATCGTAGGTTTTGTTTTCCTTTTCGACGCCGATTCTCGCCGCAATCAGGATGATCGCCGCAATCACGGTCAGTGCCGCAAGAATCAGAATTATTTTGTTTTCCTTGATAAATGCTCTCATGCTGCCTTTCTCTCTTCCCCTTATTTTATCGTATATTCCCCTCTGACCATTATGTAGCCTTCGGTCTTCATATATATTCCCCTGCCGTCGCTGCGTGGTGTAAGCAGCAGGTGATTCGCCTGCACGACAGTACCGCTCATAAGGTCGGTGCCGCTTGTCATGTCCGACACACCGTTTGCGCCGTTGTCGAGAGCTGTGGCCTCACCCGAGCGAAGCACGATTTCCGTGCCCGCACCGCCTATTATGCTCTGCCCCGCCTGTGCGTGAACGACCTCATAGGAAAGTGCCGCATCCACGTAAGATTTACTTACAAGAGGATCGTCACTGCTGCCCGGAGTCGCATCCGAGCCGAACGCCGCAAGGCATGCGCCGGTTGTAAAGAGGCACGTAAGGAGGGCTACGCAGGCCGCCATAAATATATTTTTCTTCATAAGTTACACCTCATCCGTCACCTTTGGTGACACCTTCCCCTCAAGGGGAAGGCTTATTATTGCCGCCACTTTTTATATACCTAAAATTATCGTTGCCAGCATACAGTAGGTTGTAGCTGAAACCATGTCGGTGATTGACGAAATCAT
>JAEEGU010000097.1 GCA_016280485.1 Bacillota bacterium
GGAAAGCGAGGTAGACAAATGGGTAAAAGAACTATTATTCCTTTCGGACCTCAGCACCCGGTTCTGCCGGAACCGGTACATCTCGACCTCGTTATGGAAGACGAAAAAGTCGTTGACGTAATCCCTTCCATCGGATACATCCACAGAGGTCTTGAAAAGCTCGTAGAGAAGAAAGAATATACCGAAGTGGTATATGTTATCGAAAGAATTTGCGGTATTTGTTCATTCGGACACGGCTGGGGCGCTTCCGCAGTAATCGAAGGCGCACTCGGTATCGAAGCTCCTGAAAGAGCACAGTACCTCAGAACAATCTGGCACGAACTCTCCAGAGTTCACTCCCACCTGCTTTGGCTCGGACTCCTTGCCGACGGTTTCGGCTTTGACTCCCTGTTCATGCACTGCTGGAGAATCAGAGAGCACGTACTCGATTTATTTGAAAAGACAACAGGCGGCAGAGTAGTATTCTCCGTATGTAAGGTAGGCGGCGTTCGCAAGGACATCGACCCTATGACATTAAAGGAAATCGTAGATACTCTGAACTCCTTAAAGCCTGAAATTGAAGAGGTTGCAAAGGTATTCCGTGAGGATGTATCCTGCCGCAACCGTATGGTAGGCGTAGGTACTCTTTCCTATGACGACGCTGTAGCACTCGGTGCTGTAGGTCCTGTAGCAAGAGGATCCGGCGTTGTTCAGGATCTTAGACTTGCAGGCGTTGGCGTTTACGATGAGCTCGGCTTCGAGCCAATCATCGAGACAGCAGGCGACTGCCAGGCAAGAACCGAAGTACGTATCAGAGAAGTCTTCCAGTCCATCGAGCTCATCGAAAAGGCTGTAGCAAAGATTCCTGACGGTCCTATCGAAGTTCCTGCAAAGGGCAACGTAGAGAACGAATTCATCATGAGACTCGAGCAGCCTCGTGGCGAAGCATTCTACTATGCAAAGGGTGCAGGCAGCAAGTTCCTCGAAAGAATGCGCGTCCGCACACCGACCAACCAGAACATTCCGGCACTCGTTCATATGTTAAAGGGTTGCGATCTTGCTGATGTACCTATTCTGGTACTCACAATCGACCCATGCATCAGCTGTACAGAAAGGTAGGTGAGAGTGATGG
The DNA here is from genome assembly GCA_016280485.1 of Bacillota bacterium. Taxonomy (GTDB): domain Bacteria; phylum Bacillota; class Clostridia; order Peptostreptococcales; family Anaerovoracaceae; genus UBA3871. The sequence continues at coordinate 1,112 of JAEEGU010000097.1, forward strand.
CAACATTTAAGATTAGCAAATTATTATTCAAGAGCTTGTTCAAAAAGCCTGCAACTCTCATGTATCCTGTAGTACCGAGAGAATGGACAGCGGTTACAAGAGGACACGTTGAAATGGACGTTGACTCCTGCATCGCTTGCGGAATCTGCCAGAAGAAGTGCCCTGCCAACGCAATCACAGTTGACAGAGAAGCACGTACCTGGGAAATCCAGAGAATGCAGTGCATCCAGTGCAATTCATGCGTAGAGAACTGCCCTAAGAAGTGCCTCACCATGAAGCCTGAATACACTACTCCAAACACAGAGAAGGTTATCGACAAGTTCCAGCTTCCTGCAGCAGCTCCTAAGGCAGCACCTGCAGGCGGAGCGGCACCTGCAGGCGGCGGCGACGGCCTCAAGAACGACCTCGACGCTTGCGTATTCTGCGGACTCTGTGCAAAGAACTGCCCTTGCGGCGCTATCACAGTTGACAGAGCATCCAAGTCCTGGACTGTTGACGAAAGCGCTTGCGCTAAGTGCGGACTTTGCGTAGAAAAGTGCCCTAAGAAGTCTTTGACTCTCTAAAAAATAGGCTCATTTATGAGGGACCGGTTATCCGGTCCCTTTTTCATTTGTTTCGGATTGTATAAAATTGTATTAAAATCAATACAAGGTTTCGCCAAAAGAAAACAAAAAATAAAATATGTTTCCTCAGAGTAAACATACGGTATAGAAAGTGCGGATAAACTTAAAAATACAAGTTTGCTCTCAAATTTAACTACATTGTTTCGTGTTTTGAAACTAATACAAAATTACAAAATTGATAATTTTCTAACTATTTAGCTAAATGAACGGGTTTCGGGCATGCACTTACAAAAAAACAAGGCGCGGGGTCCAAAATTGCACCATTTCAATTGACGGCAGATATTCAATGGTTTAATTTTAACTTGTGCATGGAAAATGTACTTAAATTGTTTCCATTATGTTTGAAGTAGGTTTGGAGGAAAAAATGAAGTATTCAAGCAAAATCGAAAAATGTAATCTGTCACCAATGAGGAAGTTCCATCCGTACGCGGTGGAAGCAGAAAAGCAGGGAAAGGTGATCTACCATCTGAATATCGGACAGCCCGATATAGAAACGCCGAAGGCATTCTTTGATTCGCTGAAAAACTTCTCGCAGCCGGTTTTGGCATACGCACCGTCCCCGGGTATTCCGGAGCTTATTGAAGCTGTAAGGAAATACTACGCAGGGATAGGCATAGGCCTTGACAGCAGCGAGATTTTAATTACAAACGGCGGCAGCGAAGCACTTTCAATAGTGATGCAGTGCATTCTGGATGATGATGACGAAATCCTGATTCCGGAGCCGTTTTACCCTAACTACAACACGATGGTTCGCCTCTGCGGAGCGAAAATTGCTCCTATCCCGACATCACCCGAGGAGGGATATCACTATGCGGACAGGGAGAGAATAGAGCCTCTTATAAGTGAGCACACAAGAGCCATCATGGTCACAAATCCGGGCAACCCGACAGGCGTTGTGCTTACACACGAAGAGATGAAGATGCTCGTGGACCTCGCCGTAGAGCACGATCTGTTCCTCATAGGCGACGAGGCTTACAGAGAGTTTGTCTATGAAAGCGATGAGCTCAGCTCCTTTGCCGAGTTTAGCGAAGCAAAGGACAATATAATCGTGGTAGACACGGTTTCAAAGCGCTTTTCGGCGTGCGGAGCCAGAGTTGGCTGCCTGGTTACAAGAAACGAGGATCTGCTCTCTCAGGCAATGAAGATTTGCCAGTGCAGACTGTCTGTTCCGACCATAGAACAGCTTGCCTGCGCAGAGCTTTATAATGTCGACAGCGACTATTTTGCGGCCGTAAAAGCAGAATATAAGGCTCGCAGGGACACTCTGGTGCGCAAGCTCTCCCAGATTCCGGGCGTTGTTTTCGAATGCCCGAAGGGCGCTTTCTACATCATGGCGGCTCTGCCGATTGATGATGCCGATGAGTTCCAGAAGTGGCTCCTCGAAGAGTTTGAATATGAGGGCGAAACCGTAATGCTTACACCGGGCGCACCTATGTACGGCACTCCGGGCAAGGGCGCAAACGAGGTTCGTATGGCTTATGTCATCGAATGTGAAAAGATTGAACGCGCAATCGACCTTCTCGCCATCGCAATAGAGGAATACAACGGCAGCGGAGCACCGAGAAACGAATTTGAAAGAAACAATACCAATGTTCGCAAGCTCCACAAGCCTGCTTAATCTTTACGAGAGGCGGCAAATGTGGTAAAATATCAGAATAGGCAAAAGTTTGAAAACGTAGGAGGCAAAAATGGGCAAAAAATTAATGAAAACCATGGACGGAAATACCGCAGCCGCTTGGACCAGCTATGCGTTCACAGAGGTAGCCGGCATTTTCCCGATTACGCCATCTTCGCCAATGGCAGAGGTGACTGACGAATGGGCCGCAAACGGCCGTAAGAATATCTTCGGCCAGACCGTAAAGGTAGTTGAAATGGAATCCGAAGCAGGTGCCGCAGGTGCGGTTCACGGCTCTATTTCAACCGGCGCACTTACTACAACGTATACAGCATCACAGGGGCTCCTTTTGATGATTCCAAATATGTACAAGATAGCCGGAGAACTTCTCCCTTGCGTATTCCACGTAAGTGCCAGAGCTCTCGCATATCACGCACTCAACATCTTCGGTGACCACTCGGACATCATGGCCTGCCGTCAGACAGGCTTCGCGATGCTCTGCTCCAACTCCGTACAGGAAGTAATGGACCTCGCCGCAGTGGCACACCTTTCGACCATCAAGGGCAGAGTTCCTTTCGTCCATTTCTTTGACGGATTCCGTACATCCCACGAAATCCAGAAGGTAGAATGCACGGACTACGACGAGCTCGCAAAGCTGGTTGACTACGATGCACTCGCAAAGTTCAGAGCTGACGCGCTCAATCCTGAGCACCCTGTAATTCGCGGAACCGCTCAGAACCCTGATATCTACTTCCAGGGCAGAGAGGCATCCAACAAGTTCTACGAAGCACTTCCTGAAATCGTAGAGGAATACATGGAAAAGGTCAGCAAGATGACCGGTCGTGAATACAAGCTCTTCAATTACTACGGCGCACCTGATGCAGACCGCGTACTTGTAGCTATGGGCTCCGTTTGCGAAGCAGCCGAAGAGGTTATAGATTACCTCAATGCAAAGGGCGAAAAGGTAGGTCTTGTAAAGATTCACCTCTACAGACCTTTCAAGGCTGATGCGTTCCTCAAGGCAATCCCTGAGACCGCAAAGAAGATTTGCGTTATGGACAGAGTAAAGGAAGTTACCGGATTTGGCGAACCTCTCTACACAGACACATGCGCAGCATTTTTCAAGGCAGGCCGCAAGGCTGAAATCGTAGGCTGCAGATACGGCCTCGGTTCAAAGGACGTAACTCCGGGCCAGATCCTCGCTGCATTTGATAACTTAAAGGCAGCAGAGCCAAAGAACAAC
>JAEEGU010000098.1 GCA_016280485.1 Bacillota bacterium
AAGGCTCCTGTGGAATTATCTCGTAAATGTCCGCTCCGATTTTCTCTGCGAACTCCTTTGCAACCTTTGCGGTTGTCCCTTTTGCGCTAAAATAAGCTACTAATGTTGCCATTGTTGTTTCCCCTTTCTTTCCTTTTGGTTTTTGGTTTTGGTTTTTGTATTGTTGATTGTATTGGTTTTATCTTTTGTCATATTATATTGCGCGCAATATAATTTGTCAAGGGGGATTGATAGAAAATGGATGAGAAAAACCGCAGATATATTGCAATAGATATGAAGAGCTTTTATGCGTCCGTGGAATGCGTGGCGCGCGGGGCGGGGTCTATGTTTTAGAAAAGAGGGAAAATATTTTTAAAAATTTGTGGCATATTTTGGAAGTATATGATATAATAGGAAGCGGCTGAGTTTCTATTCGCAAACTATGCACTATATGCGCAGAATCATGATTAATAGTGCATAGAAAACAGCTCAACAAAAGGGGAAATCGAGGGTTGCGCGATTTTGAGCCTATAATTTTATGCACTAAACCTATGGGATTCTTTGAAATAGTGCATGCCCTCGGCCGGAAATCGCACAAAATCACAAACACTCAATGCACTAAACTTGGAAAATACACGTGTTTAGTGCATAGATTCGAAAAAATTAACACCATTTGGGAAAGGAGACAAAATGAAAAGATTAATAAAACTTATGGGGGAGCGCCTCAAACTACTTGAAAAGACGGTGGTTTTGGCGCAGTGGGATTCTACAACCTATCCGGAGGGTAGATTGCGAGTGGCAGACGGAAAGCAGCAGCGAAGATATTACAAGGTTTTAAACGCTGCCGACAAAAATGGCGAGTATATTCCAAAAGCTGATATGACGCAGGTAAAAGCTCTGGCGCAAAAGAGGTACAACCAACAGTTCATCAAAGCCGCTAAGTTCGAAAAAGAGATAATAGAAAATTGCATGGCAGAACTCGCAAAGTACAACGCAGAAGCAGTTTTCGAAGCGCTTCCGCAATTTAGAAAAGAGCTTGTGAAGCCTTACATCTTATCGGACGAACTCTACGCTCAAGCATGGCAAAAGAAAAGATGTAAAACCAGCACTTACAGGGAAGAGGAAAAGAAGTATGCCACCCGTAAAGGTGAAAAGGTTCGATCAAAATCGGAAGCAATTATTGCCGATATTTTGTTTGAGTTTGGCATACCGTATTTCTACGAAAAAGAATTGCGCTTAAGCGATGGTCTGGTTAAATACCCGGATTTTACGCTTCTAAATATTAGGGAGAGAAAAGAGTTCTACCTCGAACACATGGGGCGCTTGGATGATGACGGATACAGAAAAGACAACTTAAAGAAGCTGAACGAATATCAAAGGAACGGCATTCATACAGGGAATAACTTAATCCTTACCCATGAAGATTTTAATAATCCGCTAGACATAGAGGGTATAAGGAAAATGTTGTGGGATACTTTCTGTGCCGAAAACAATTGACATCGCTCGGAGAAAATATGTCGCTTTTAAAAACTATGCACTATATCCCTATAAATTCGGGATGTAGTGCATTATAATTTACCCCAAAATGAGAATTTTATAAGATTTTGTCGCTTTTGCTCGGAAGAGATATGCACTAAATCTACGGAAAGATAGTGAATAGTGCATAGTTTATATCGAAAAACGAACAGCGGCTCGACAAGTCAATGCACTATAAGCTCAAAAATCGTGAGTTTAGTGCATAGATTCCGCAAAACCACATTTCTACCTCTCCGCCGCCTACTATTACCTCTTCGCCTCCGCTGCACGGATGGCATCCGCAAGTGCCAAAAACCTTTCGGATTTGAGAACCGCCAAGCCTTGGCCCTCTTCTCCCAAAACAACCAAGCTGTCCCCGGGCGATATGTCGAAAAGCTTTCGCGCCTTTGCCGGTATGACAATCTGCCCCTTGTCGCCGACCGTCACCATCCCGAAAAGATGCTTACCCTTCGGCGGCACATTCATTCCCATATTCGCCTCGGGCTCGTAGTTCGCAAGGTCGTCAAGCGATACCTCGAACAGCTCTGCGAGAAGTCGACATTTTTCGAGATCGGGCAAGGTTTCGCCCGCCTCCCACTTCGCAACGGCTTGCCGCGTCACGCCGACCCTTTCGGCGACGGTCTCTTGCGTCATATTTTTCAGTTTGCGCAGCTGCGCGAGATTTTCTTTAAACATTGTGCGCTTTTTCCTTTCTTATTCCAAGCACCGCCCAGCGGAAGAACGGAATCCGCGAAATTACCGCATTCAGGAGATACCCTCCGCCAAATCCGCCAATCAAGCTGAGCAGATAAGCCGCCGGCGCCGAGATGAGGCCCGGCTTTGCCAAAAACAGCGCCACCGCCGAAATCCCCATGTAGTGAAACACGTAAAGCCCGAAGCTTCTCTTGCTCATCCACTGCGTGAAGCGGGTCGAGAAGTCGCCGTACTTCGCCATGCCGCCAAACATCGCCATGCTCATGAAGTAAGCGTAGCCCACGAAGAGCACCGAGCGGTTCGCCGGCTTGTCGGCGTAGTTCGCGCCGAAGTAGGTGTAGCAAAAGGCCACGCCAAAGGCAAGCGCTACTGCCAGGAAGAGCGGGAACCACCGTTTCAGAACGCCCACCGCTTCCTCGTTTGATAGGAAGAAATAGCCGAGCAGGAACATGAATCCGTACAGGCCGAAGCGGTAAACCACGATGATTGGCGTGTTCAGCACTTGTG
>JAEEGU010000013.1 GCA_016280485.1 Bacillota bacterium
TGTCCCGAAGCATCTGCGACAAGCCGAAGGCTGAAACGCCGCGGCGAGGCACGGCGAAGGTCGTTTGGCTTGATAGTAAGGTTAAAAGGTTAAAGGGTAAAAAGCTTAACAGCCTTGCCCTGCTCCTTGAATCGCCCTGTCCCTTCCGTCCCTTCTGTCTCTTACGTCCCTTTGCGCTGGTAAGCGTCAAGCCGCGGTTTGTTGGAACTCCGAAGGCTAACAAATTGGGCTCCACTACCGTTCCGCCTATGCTTCGCGCTTTAAAGCCGCTGTAAAGGTCAAGTTTGACGGGGAGACGATAAACGCGATTGGCTAGACCAGGGCTGGCCAGAACTAAGGCGATGCGATAGCGTCGCCGCGGAAACGAGCGACAAAAACGCAACCGCTAAAGTGGTTCGGGAAGCAGGGCGAGGGACGAGTCGTGAGCGCAGCGAAAAGACGGAACCGCGGTTCGGCGTATGCGCGGCGGGACACGACGCAAGACGAGGAGGCTGTATCCGGCCGACGAAGTATTGCGCCGCGTAACGCCGCGAAGGCGCCGGGAGCGGCGACGGCTTTTCGCGTAGGGAGCGAAGAGGAGCGAGAATCGCTTCCCAGTACCCGAGGTGCCAAGCGCGGTCAGAATCGGGGCCGTCAGCCGAGCGGACCGAAGCAGGTCGAGGCGAGTTGCGCAGGACTGCGCACCGAAGACGTATATGCATACGTCGAGCGTGCGCATGGACGCGCAAATCGGCCGACCTGCAACGGGAGCACGGTTGCCCCGAATTCTGACCGCACGTTGTGCTGGCGCACGGGGACTGTCCCCTGCCGTTTTATACATCTGATATACCCCACAACATCTGAAATGCGATAAAAGCCAATAAAATCAAGGGTCTCTGTTTCCGCAAAGTGCAGTAGAAGTGCAGTAAAGTGCAGTTGGAGGGGGAGTTCGAGTTCTTCGGGCACAGCCGATTACCATCGAATATAACCTGAAGAAGGACAGGTAAAGCTCCCGGCACGTCTCTTTTAGGGGCGGGGGATTGACTTCGTGCGGCCGAATATGGTAAGATACCGACATCTTGATTGAGAGATCAGGATGTTCGAGAAGCGGAGCAAGTCCTTCGCCGTGAGTGACGGGGAGCGATTCCCGCCACTCTTGCTTTTTATGGCAGACGCAACATTAAGCATATTTGTCGATGAGTCTGGGCGCTTTCAGATTCCAGATAGGGAATCGCCGTACTATATCGTCGCTATGGTCATGCACGATCAACGCACTCCTATAGCAGAACTTGTGGCTGAACTTGAGCGTCACTTCAGCGAGATGCGCCTTTCCAATGTTTGCTTTCATGCGGGACCGCTCATTCGACAAAAGAATGCGTTCGCCATCATGGACTGGTCGTTTCGGAACAAGATATTTCGACGAATGCTTGCGTTTGCCAGTAAACTTGATTTCAAATACCATTGTCTGACAGTCGAGAAAAGGTTTGTGAACTCGCGCGCCCAGTTGATTTCCCGCCTGCAAGGTGAAATGTCCAATTTCTTCGACCGTCTCGTTCAAGCCCACCCAGACATAGATCGGTTTAAGGTCTACTATGACTGCGGACAGACGCCTGTGACAAATATGCTGCTTTCAACGTTCAAGGCCCGAGCAGAGCTTGATGTTGATTTTGCACAGGCGGTAAGGCCAGAAAGATACAAACTCTTTCAGCTTGCGGACATGATAGCAACCCTCAAACTCGTGGAGCTCAAACTTGAGCATGGCGACATGATGACGGAATCAGAATACAAATTTTTCGGTGGTCCACGAAACTTCAAGCGCAACTACCTCCGCTTTGTTCAAGGGAAGGAAATTTAGCCTCTTCTGCTATCTGAAGAACGAACGTGAGAACATAACGCCAGAACAGCTGAAGGTGATTAAGAAACTTGTGGAGGAGAACGTGAAATGAACAAGAACGCTTTTGCAGAACTGACCGCAAGCATCAAAGAAGTCGGCGAGATCAAGCGCGGCGTGGCGAAGCCCTCTCGCAGGTTCGAGGTAATGCCCCCGGACGTTCGCAGCATTCGGAGGCGTTTCTCCGCTAGTCAGAGCGGATTCGCCAAGATGCTTGGCGTAAGCGTGGACACAATCCAGAATTGGGAGCAGGGACGTTGCGTCCCTACTGGGCCAGCGCGAGTCTTGCTCGTCGTCGCCGAGCGGAATCCCAGTCTGTTTTTCTCAACTCTCAATCCTGATGCGGAATATGCCGATAATGCGAAAGCCCCTGCCATTTAACCTTATCCAGGCATCTGTCGTCTGATAGCCTCACGACGGAAGAAACAGCGAAAACCCCAGTAGAAACGCGATTATCGCCTGCTGATTTAGGCGGGGACCCCGCACAGCCTGTTGTTCCTGCCTGCTCTACATGATCTACATGGTTAAACATACTCCGATGAGAAGATATTTGCCATGTAGAACAGGTAGGTCATGTAGAAATGCGCGATTTTCGCCTTTTAAGCTCGAAGGGGACATACCCCGCATGTTTATTGCTCTTGGCGAGCCAATAAGCAAAATCGCCGCATGCCTGCTGCTGTGCACCGGCAGCAACTAACGAATGATTCTGATAAGCCGGGCGGGGACAAGTCCTTGGCTAAAGAAGCCGCGCTCGATTGAGTGCGGCTTCTTGCGTAGTTATGCCATCAATTCCGGCTTTAAGCCGTGCATTGTACCATTTTGAGATTCGTCAGGTCAATCGGCAATTCCAAAAAAAGGTGCAATTTACTCTTTTTATGGAATCGACGTTCTCCCCTGAAGAGTTTGCCAAACCTCCCCCATTCCCCGTTCCCCATTCCCCGTTCCCCGTTACTAGCGCTTACGCGCGACCACGAAGCAAATCTCGCTTCGGGGGCGACAGCTCGCCCGACCCGCACTTCGGCGGATACTACCCGACATGTTTTTGCCGCGCGTGCCGCCGCACGCGCATGTTACCGGGGGTCGGCAAAAACACGTCGGTTCCGCGAAGTGTCTCTCGTGCGACTGTCTCCCCCTACGCACCCCTCTAGCGACCGCTTCGCGGCTCGGGCTTCGCCCTCGGGGGATACCGCCATCAACTGAAAGCGCGCTGGAATCGGTTGGAAGGCCTGAAGATTGCCAGATCTGCGATTGTTGCGCTCATGTCACCGCTCCGCGTGCTCCGCGGCTCCGCGTGAGACAACAACAATCGCCGCGGACGATTTCGATGAAGGGTACAGGGAAGAGGAAGGGGTGTGAGTTGAAAGTTGTGAGTTGAGAGTTGTGAGTTTGGGATTGAGGTGGATTGACAAGGGTAAAGATTTTTAACCTTTTAACCCTTTAA
>JAEEGU010000099.1 GCA_016280485.1 Bacillota bacterium
CCTGCGGTGCTGCCGGTGCCAGAGGTGACGGTTACAACATGACCTACACCAACGGTAACGATATCGCAAAGATTATTCTGGAAGAAATGGAGGGAAAGTAAGATGTCGAAAGTGAAACTCAAGAAATACGGACTGAAGGACATAATCTATTTCACAGGCAAGCCAAAGGAACGCGAAACCCGCATCATGCAGGCTTCCCCGGCGAAAACTCCCGCCACCTTCAAGGTTAACGAAAAGGCTGCAGAACGCCATCCGGATGAGCAGGTGTTCACCATCGAGACTGTTGTGGACCACGGCAAGGGCGTAAAAACCTACACTCTCCGCAAAAAGGACGGCACCAATCCCGCATTCTTCCGTGCAGGTCAGTATATTGTAATCCGCCAGATTATTGACGGCAAGCTGATTGCAAGACCTGTCTCCATGAGCTGCGGCCCGGCCGAGACTCTCGAGGGCAAGCTCGATGTGACTGTAAAGAGAGTCGAAAACGGCTTTCTTTCCAAATACATAACCGACAACTGGAAGGTCGGCGATGAGGTAAGGACTTCCGGACCTCAGGGACTCTTCTACTACGAGTTCTTCCGCGACGAGAGGCATGTCGTAGCCTGCTCCGGCGGCAGTGGAATCACACCTATTCTTTCGATGGCACAGGCTATCGCAAGCGGTGACGAAGACTTCAAACTCACCATCCTCTACGGCTCCAGAACGAAGGAAGACATTCTCTTCGCAGACGAGTTTGCAAAAGTGATGAATGCAACAGACAAGGTTAAGCTTGTAAACGTCCTTTCCGACGAGGATCCTGCTGCATCTGAGGAGGGCGGTGTCCTATTTGAAAAGGGCTTCATCACTGCAGAGCTTATAAAGAAATATGCGGGCGAAGGTCCGTTCTCGCTCTTTGCATCAGGTCCGCAGGCGATGTATAACTTCCTCGACAAGGAAGCAGAAAAGCTGGGTCTCGATTTCAAACACTATCGTAAGGAAATCTTCGGTTCCGTCAAAGAGCCTTGGACTCTCCCGGGATACCCTGCAGAGGCAAAGGACAAGGTTTTCAATCTGAAGGTAAAGATGTGCGGCGAAGAGTATGAAATTCCTTGCAATGCAAATGAAAACATGCTCGTTGCACTCGAACGCGCAGGTATCGCAGGTCCTAACAGATGCAGGGGCGGCGTATGCGGATGGTGCCGCAGTCGTCTTGTAAGCGGAAATGTTTTCATCCCTGAAATCACTGACGGCAGACGCGGTGCGGACAAAAAGTATGGCTACATTCATCCTTGCGCAAGCTTCGCTCTCTCGGACTGCGTGATTGAAGTTCCGAATAACAAGTAAATTTCTACCTAACATATACCATTTGAAAAATCTCGTTTCGGCACATACCGGACGAGATTTTTCATTTTAGGGGTTGACTTTTATGCGATAATGCGTTACTATGATAAAGTGCTAATGTATAAAAGCATATAGAGTGTAACCGTTATAACTGTCAAATGAAACTTAGGAGGTAAAAATGACACTGCAAATCAAAGATGAACAGGGCCGCGTTATCGTGGAAAAAGAAGTAGCTGTTTACAACAACATGCTTGAACTCAAGGTGGAAGACCTCGAGCCTCTCACCGAAGAAAAAACCGCAACCGTAATCGGTGCGTTCCACTAGCCATGGTTGCCCATCATAGGATGCCGGCTGCAGGCCCAAAAATATATGCAGCAGTAAAGTAAAAAGCGAATCCGAATTGTCACTGACGGATTCGCTTTTTATTATGGAGAAAAAAATTACGGGCCTAGCTTAAATGGCCCGTATCAGCTTCTTTAATTTTAATTGTCAGCACGTTAAGACCGAGCAGATTCTGGTAATTTACATCATCTGCAAGCGCGAAAACTATGCGGATACCGATGTTGTCCATTCGGTCTTTATCTGAGATGAGTTCTACAAACTCCGTAGGGTTAAACGGCTTGCAGTTGTCCTTTATACGGAGCGTTATTTCTCCGCTCTTGAATACCACGACCGTATTCAACGAATGTTTTTTTGTGTCTGCCGTAAATCCGTGTTCTACAACGTTGCCTGCCATTTCCTCGAGGCAGAGCGCCGAATAGTATGCCGCCTTTTTCCCAAGGCCGTGCTCCTCGCAAAAGCTCTGAATTCTCTCCGACGTGAGGCCCACCTCTTCCGTATCGTGAATAGAAATGTCCAAAACGTCCTCCGCAGGCACGCCGAAATCAGGCTCCAGGAAGAGCCAGTCATCAAGGCTCCTCGGCATACGCTTTAAGTGGCAGATTACGAAAACCGGCACGGTCAGGATTGTCAGCACTATCCCGATAGGATTTGAAATCCAGACACCCATAGCACCCATAATCGGAGCGAGGATCAAAGCCGGAATCAGCATAGAGAAAAATCCGTCAAACACCGAAGTGATATTTACGAACAGATTGCGTCCAACCGCCTGCAGGTAGTTTGTGATAACCTGGCAGATGAGCACGAGTGGAATGCAGAACGCATATATTGCAAACAGCTGGTAAGCCAGATGATATACAACTGCTGTTCTGTCCGGGAAGAACAGTGCCGTGAGAACCGGTGACAGCGCAAATACTGCCGCAGCAAAGATTATGCCGATGGCAAGGCCCTTTGTAAGCACAATTTTCAGCGTCTTTTTGATCGCCGCACGGTCTTCCTCGCCGATGAACACGCTGACGAGTATGCGCACCACAGCGCCGTTTCCGAGACAATAAGCGATAAAGAAGCCGCTCACCAGATTAAACGACGACAGCGCCGAAAGTCCGTCGGTGCCTGCATAGGTAAGCAGGACACGGTTTATAATCATACCGCGCACCGCAAGGCACAGCACCAGAAGCGCCCCCGGGAAGCCGATTTTTATGAGCTCGCCGAAATCCGCCCAGAGGACATTTTTTAAGCTGTAACGCATCTGTGCCTTTGAAGTGAAATAGTAAGGCACAAGGATCAGAAAATAGGTCAGATTGCTGAGTGTTGTCGCAAGCGCGAGCCCTAATATTCCTTTGTCAAGCACTCCGACAAGCAGTATATCAAGTGCCACATTCGACACTATCATGCCCGCAACGCCGATATAGCCTCGCACGGTCTGAAGCTCCATCTGTAAAAATGCCGCAAGCTGCTGCGCAAGCAGCATAGGCAGGATTCCTATTCCGTAGCCCATTATATACAGCACAAGCCCGTCCTTAAGCTCGCCCTGCGCTCCGAGCATCGTAGCCACAACGCCGGGCAGCAGCAGACTTGCCGCCGAAAGTACAGCCCCCGCAATAAAAGTAACCGTCAGCGTGAGCGAGAAGACTCCGTCTCTCTTGTCGAGCTCGCACCGGCCCATATACCTGCCGCACAGTACGGCAGTGCCACCGAGCAGCGTGTAGCCGACGGCATTCATCAGGTTTACCATCGGGAAATACAGGCCCACAATACCTATTGCCTCTGCGTCTATAAAGCGCCCCGCGATGATACCGTCAACAATTGTGTTGATTGAGCCCATGGCAAATATCAGCACCTGCACCGGCAGCATCGAGAAAAAGAGCTTGGATATTAATTTGTCATCAGATTTCTGGTTAAGATTCACCGAGCACTCTCCTTTATTCGTATCGCTTAAAATCTATCGCCTAAGGTACTCCGACGATACCGGGAACTCGAAATAAGTGTCCGGATACGGCTCATCCTTTAGCGTAAAGTGCCACCATTCACAGTCAAGCGGCATGAAGCCGTTTCGCAGCATCACGCTCTGCAGTATCATACGATTCTCATACTGCTCGTCGGTGATTCCGCGGTAGGTTGGGTGCGATACTTCGCTGAAAAGGTCAAAAGGCCCGCCCATATCGAGCTCTTTGCCGGTCTTCATATCGAGAAGTGTCAGATCCAGTGCACTTCCACGGCTGTGGCTGGACTGCTTCGCAATGTAGCCCTTTGCAAAAACCTCCTGTTTCTCGAGATCCGGGAAAAAGTAAGGCTTCATGCGGATGTCCTGATCCTCGATGCCCCACAGCACAAACTGCTTCACGGCGCAAACCGGGCGGTAAGCGTCGAACACCTTGATGCGGTAGCCCTGAACCATAAACTCGCCGGCCGCAGCCTTCAGCGCCCGCGCCGCTTCTTTTGTGAGCAGCGCGCACGCCTCCTCATAGCCGTCAATGCGCTCGCCTATGAAATTATAGGTGGAGTGATATCTAATCTCCTGGATTATGTGCGGAACGTAATCCGCCAAAAGGACGAACCCCGACGGGTCCATCTCCGGGCGGTAGTCTTCTCTCTTTATCATAGCCTGCCTTTCGACATTAGTCATCGTTTAATAAATTTTTAAATCTCACCTTTTTTATGCTTTTCGATAGCTTCGGTCATTCTCTTTAAGCCTGTCTCAATAATTGAGCGAGGCATAGCCAGATTCAGACGAACATATCCCTTTGCATTTCCCACAAAGAGTGAGTCGCCGCCTTCAAGCAGTACGCCTGCCTTGTTTGCGAAGAAATCAGGTAAGTCTTCGATATCAGGAACACATTCTCCGAGGTTTACCCATGCGAGATAAGTCGCTTCCGGGATGTACATCTTTGCCTGCGGAAGATTTTTCTCGATGAAGCTCTTTACGAATTCAAAGTTTCCGTCTAGATAAGCTCTGAGCTCCTGAAGCCATTCATAACCATAGTCATATGCGGCCTTTGCGGCTGTAAGTGAAAGTGTGTTTACCATGCCGAAAAGCTTGTCTCTGTCCTTGAATCTTTCGCGAAGCTGCCGGTCTCTGATTATTACATTGGAGAATGCGAGACCTGCCATGTTGAAGGTCTTTGTCGGAGCTGAGCACGTAATGAGCTTTTGGTAGCTTGGCATAATCTTTGCCATAGGAATGTGTGTCTTTCCTACGCGGAGCAGGTCGCAGTGAATTTCGTCGGATACGATCCAGAGGTTGTATTTTTCCACAATCTCAGCAACGCGCTTTAACTCTTCTTCCTTCCAGATGCGACCTGTCGGATTGTGAGGATTGCACCAGAACAGCAGCTTTGCGTGAGGATCTGCACACTTCTTCTCGAAATCTTCGTAGTCCATAACGAACTCGCCTGTTGCAGTCTTCTTTAGCGGTGAAGTCAATACTTCTCTGCTTGAATATTCGGCGGCGTGCAGGAAATAGCCGTAAGCCGGTGTATTCAGGATAACCTTTTCTTCAGGATTTACGAGAGTTTCTACTATC
>JAEEGU010000014.1 GCA_016280485.1 Bacillota bacterium
GACGAAAACGGCTGCTGTCCTGACTGTCACAGACCGGTAAAGCATGCATCCGAGGAAGCTTACTTCTTCAAGCTCTCCAACTATGCTGACAAGCTCTTAAAGCTCTACGACGATCAGCCTGAATTCCTCTGGCCTGAGACTCGTAAAAACGAAATGAAGGCATTTATCAACAGCGGACTCGAGGACCTCTGCGTATCGAGAACCACGTTTGACTGGGGTATCCCTGTGCCTGACGATCCAAAGCACGTAATGTATGTATGGGTTGACGCCCTTTCAAACTACGTTACCGCTCTCGGCTGGCCTGACGAGCCTGAACTTTACGATAAGTACTGGCCGGCAGTTCACCTTGTGGGCAAGGAAATCGTAAGATTCCACTCCATCATCTGGCCGGCAATGCTGATGAGCGCAGATCTGCCACTTCCAAAGCAGGTAATCGGTCACGGCTGGCTTCTTATCGACGGCGGAAAGATGAGCAAATCAAAGGGCAACGTGGTTGACCCTGTAATGCTTATTGAAAGATACGGCGTAGATGCGCTGAAATACTTCCTGCTCCGCGAATACACCTTCGGACAGGACGGTATCTTCACAAACGAAGTTCTCTTAAAGAGACTTAACTATGACCTCGCAAACGACCTTGGAAACCTCGTATCAAGAACCGTTTCCATGATCGAAAAGTACTGCGGCGGTTACATTCCGGGCGCAGCAAAGACCGATGACGAGTTCGCAAAGGACCTCAAGGCTGTTGCAACGGGCGCAGCTGCAAAGGTAGAGGAACAGATGGACAAATATGCGTTCAATATGGCACTCGAGGAAATCTGGATTGTCGTAAGACGCGCAAACAAATATATCGATGAAAAGGCACCTTGGGTACTGGCAAAGGACCCTGCAAACAAGGACGAGCTCGACGGTGTAATGCACAACCTCGCAGAGGCACTGCGCATTATCTCCATCCTGATTCACCCATTCATGCACACAACTGCAAAGAACATCAGAAAGCAGCTCGGAATCTGGTACTCAGATCCTGAATGGGATGATGCTTCTGTATTCGATATGCTCGAGGGCGACCAGGTAAAGAAGGGCGACCCTATATTCCCACGCCTCGACATCGAAAAGGAACTCGAAGAGCTTGAAAAGCTCAACAAGGCCGCTGCAGAGCCTGAGAGCATTCCTCTTGAATTAAAGCCTGAAATCGAAATCGACGATTTCGACAAGATTGACCTGCGTGTCGGTACCATTCTGTCCGCAGAAAAGCATCCAAAGGCTGACAAGCTGCTCGTTTTCAAGGTGAAGATGGGTACAGAAATTCGCCAGATCCTTTCCGGTGTTGCCGAATACTTCAAGCCTGAAGAGATGGTCGGCAAAAAGGTTATCGTTGTTGCGAACTTAAAGCCTCGTAACCTCAGAGGAATGGAATCCAAGGGCATGCTGCTCTTTGCTGACAATGGCGAAAGATATGAAATAGTTACAACTATAGCTGAGGACGGTAATGCAGTAAGCTGATTAACGTGGCTCCGGGGCTTGCTATGCGAGCTGCCGGAGCATTTTTTACCGTTTTTGTAAAAGAAAGTGAGAGAAAATGGACAGAATTGCTAAGGTAAAGGAAAACCACGAAAAAGGCTACAACTGTGCGCAGTCGGTGGCTTGTGCCTACTGTGACCTGTATGGCGTAAGCGAAGCTGAGGCCTTTCGCGCAATGGAAGGCTTTGGCGGCGGCATGGGCGTGATGACCACATGCGGTGCCGTGTCGGCCATGGCTTATCTTGCGGGCCTCAAAAACTCAAGCGGCGATCCGAATGCTTCGGAAAAGACCACCGGTGACACATATAAATATATGCGCCGCATGGTAACCGATTTCGTTTTCAAAAATAAGAGCATAATCTGTAAAGAATTAAAGGGCGTCGAGTCGGGCAAAATGCTCCGCAGCTGTGAGGGCTGCATGGAGGATGCCGCAAAGGCAGTCGAAAAGGTGCTGATCGATGCCGAGGGGAAATACAAAATAGTAGATCAGAAATAGAGAAAAATGATGAAATTTTTTGATTCACACGCTCACGCGAACGAGGATGAGTTCACTCCAAAAGAGCGCGCTGAGTTTATTGAAAAAATCGATAGAGCCGTTCAAAATGGCGACCTATCGTTTATTAACGATATTGGATATAACCTTAAAAGCTCGGAGCTTGCGGCAGCGCACGCGGCAAAATATCCGTGGTGCCACGCGGTTGTGGGACTTCACCCTCACGAGGCGGATACCTACACCGATGAGCAGCTTGAAAAAATAAAGGAGCTTGCGGGTGAACCAAAGGTAGTGGCAATCGGCGAGATAGGCCTTGATTTCCACTATGACAATTCGGACCGTGATGCCCAGAGGTACTGGTTCAGACGCCAGATTCGCCTTGCAAACGAGCTTGCGATGCCGATTGTAATTCACGAGCGCGATGCGGGCTTTGAGGTTATGGATATCCTAAAGGAGGAGGGCGCGTTTAGTAAGGCACGTACCTCGAAATTCCCACTTCGTCCGGGGGCACTGCTTCCTGACGGCAGCCGGGAAATGCTGCCGGATGCGAGAGTGCTGCTGCACTGCTTCTCGGGAAGTGCCGAGTTTGGCAGGCAGTATGTGAAGCTGGGCGCAACGCTTTCGATTGCAGGGCCTGTTACTTACAAGAATGCGCGCAAAACCGTGGAGGTGGCGGAACAGATTCCGCTCGAGTTTTTACTGATAGAAACAGATTCGCCTTACCTTTCGCCTGTACCTCACAGGGGAGAGAAAAACCACCCGGTGAATGTGATGCATACGGCGGAAAAAATCGCCGAAATTCGGGGCACAGACCTCGAAAATGTGGCGAGAGTCACAAGAGAAAACGCTATGAGGTTTTTCAATATCACGGAGTAGATTATGAATCTGACAAAGAAAGTACTCGAAACAATCGAAAAGCACGATCTTTTAGCGGAAAACGACTGCATAATCGTGGGGCTTTCCGGCGGGC